>CAZQHA010000030.1:0-16991 GCA_964592795.1 uncultured Planctomycetaceae bacterium
GGTGCGGCGAGTGCACCATCACGACCATGTCGTGCTCGACCGCGAACTCGAGCTGCCTCTGGTACGCGCGCTCCTCCGCCGGCGTGATCTCGTCGTAGCCGATCTCGCCGATCGCCACGACGCCTTCCTTCAGCGCGAAGCGCGGCAGGATCTCGATCACCTCGCGCGCCAGGCCCTCATTGTTCGCTTCCTTCGAGTTGAGCCCGATCGCGCAGTAGTGCGCGACGCCGAACTGCGACGCGCGGAAGCGCTCCCAGCCGACGAGGCTCGAGTAGTAGTCGATGAACGTGCCGAGCTGCGTGCGCGGCTGTCCGAGCCAGAACGCCGGCTCGATCACCGCGCGCACTCCGGCGGCCGCCATCGCTTGGAGGTCGTCCGTCGTCCGGCTCGTCATGTGGATGTGGGGATCGAAGAAGCGCATCGGGATCACCTGCTGGCCGGATCGAGCTCGCGGAACGCGGTCGAAGGCGTGCGTCCGGTCAGCGCGGTGCGCATCGACTGCAGCACCGCCGGATCCTTCTCGCGCGCCATGTGAGCCTTCAATCGGTCGAGGGCGCCGGCCCGCACCATCGAGAACGCGGCGCCGGTACTACCCAGGGTATTCGCAGTCGCGAATTCCCGCTCGAGCGCGGCGAGCCCGCGCTCGCCGCCGACCTTGCCCAGGCACAGCCACAGCTCGCAGGGCACGTCGCGGCCGGCGCTGCGGCGCTCGTCGGCGAGATCCAGCGCCATGCGCGCGAGCTCCGCGTCGAGCCGCGTGTCGAGCCCGTACACGCGCCACAGCGGCGCGCCGACGAACAGGCACTTGATCACCATCTGCCGCCAGGCGAGGTCGTCGAAGTAGCGCACCGGGTACGGCGTGTCGCACGCGGCGGCCTCGAATACCGTGCGCATGCTCGTGCGGCAGCCCTCGCCGGCGCGCCACGCGAAGCGCTGCGCGTCGGGGAGGTGAGCCAGCGATCGGTACAGCGCGACGAGCTCCCCGGCGTCGGCGTACTTGAACGCGTCCTCGATCGCGTCGACCGCGCTCTTCTGCGCGAGATCGCCCCGCGAGAGCACGAGCACGACGCGCGCCGTGTCGAGCGCGCTCCAGCGCTCGGGATTCCACCCCTCGCACAGGTCGAACGCCTGCGCGATCTCGGCGGACGTCCACTCGAGCGCGCCGGCCGACCCGCGCGGCACGTGGCGGCTCGCGAGCGAGATCCATCCCGAGAAGCGCGCGCTCGGGACGCCGCCGGCGATCTCGCGCGAGCTCGCTTCGAGCCAGGCGCGCGACGACGCCGGTAGCCCGGGCGCGAGCTTCGCGAAGAGGAATTCGCGCGTCGCGGTCATTTCGTCGCGGCGCTCTTGCGCTCGAAGCGCTCGGGATGGAGTCCCGCCTCGAGCGCGAGCACCGAGAAACTCGTGCTGGCCGTGTACACGTAGAAGGAGCCGACGAAGTCGACGCTCGACCCGTCCTCCCACTGCGCTTTCACGAGGTGCGCGCGCAGTTGCCGGTGCAGCGGCTCGCGCTCGGCTTCGGGCAGCGTGTTGATCGCGCGCGCCGCGTGGTAGTGGCCGAAGAAGTAGAAGTAGCCGGCGTTGGCGTAGTACGCCTCGTGCGGGATCGGGCGCAGCCGCGCGACGTCGAGGAACTTGTGGTGCTCGAAGAACCACGCGATGCCCTGGCGGATCTTGTCGAGCGTCACGGTCTTCACGCCGGCCTCGAAGAGCGCCCAGTTGCACGTCTGGATGCGCCCCAGCGAGCCCTTGACGTCGTTGATGTGCTCGCCGCCGTTGATGCGCGGAATCGGCCGCAGGTCGTACTCGTACGCTCCGTTTGGAAGCGCGCATTTGCGGACGTAGTCGACCGCCTTGTCGACGACCTTCGAATCGACGCCCCAGCCGAACTGCTGCGCCTCGACGAGCGCGGGCACGACGCACGCGGTCGAGAAGCTCGTCGACCACGTCGGCCGCGCCGAGATCACCGGGCCCTCGTAGTACCCCCAGCCGCCGAGCGGCTCCTGGTTCGCCGCGAGGTGCGCGTAGTACTCCTTGCCCGCGTCGTCGATGCGCGGCTTCCAATCCGCTCCTTGGAAGCGCGGGTCCTGCCGGGCTTCGACGAGCGCGACGAACACGTAGAGCGCCGCCCAGTTGTTGTCGATGTCCCAGTGGTTGCCGCGCCGCGGACGCTCCGCGTCGAGCAGGTCGCGCAGCGACCGCTCGAGCGCGGCGCGCCGTTGGGGCGTCTCGTCGACCTTCATCAAGGCCATCGTCGAGAGCGCTCCGCCGGCGAGCTTCCAGGCGTAGAAGCTCGCGTTCGAGAAGCCCAGCTCGTGCAGCGACTCGACCGTGCTCGTCCCCCACGATCCGTCCGGGTTCTGCTTCTCCATCCGCCAGCGCACGCCCTTGTCGACCGACGTGCGCGCCTCGTCGGCGCCGAGGCCGCCTTGCGCGCCCGCCGGCGCGGCGAATGCGCCGGCGACGAGCAGGGTCCCGATGGAGAGCCGCCGGCCGATCACGCCTTCACGTCCCCGCCCGACTTCGACTTGAGCTTGGCGACTTCCTTCTCGAGCCCCTCGACCTCGTGCTCGGCCTTGAGGAGCTTGAGCTCCTTCTCGCTGGCTTGCTTCGTCTGCTTCGCCTTGGCCTCGCGCAGGTTCTTCTCGGCCTTCGCGACGGCCTCGTCGAGCTCGCGCATCTTCTTCGGGTGCTCGAACTCCTTGAGGTCGTTCGACTCCTTCTGATCGAGGTCGAAGTTGCGCTGCGCCATCTCGAGCCGCTTCTTGCCGCGGCTCAGCACGAGCTCCTTCGTCAAGGCCGCGAGCTCCTCCTGCTTGTACATCGACTCGAGCTCGGCGAGCTCCTGCCGGCTCTCCTCGATGTTCTGCGCGCCGCGGTCGAGGTCGAGCTTGGCCTTCGCGAGCTGGAGCTCCTTCGTCACGTTCACGAAGTGATCGCGGTCGAGCGTCGCTTCGCGCAGCTCGCGCTCCGCGTCCTCGACGGCGTTCTTCGCCTCGCGCTCGTCCGCTTCGGCTTCCAGCCGCGCGATCTTCAGCTCCAGGCGCGCGTACGCGAGCTCGCGTTCCTTCTTCTGGATCTTGTCCGCGTCGGACTCGTCGTCGCCGCCCTTGTCCTCCTTGCCTTGCGTCGTGTCCGACACTTCCACGGTGTCGTTCGACTTCGTCTCCTTCGACGTCGACGCGCACGCGAGCGGCAGCAAGAAGAGCGGCAGGATCAGGAACAGGGAACGCTGGGTCATGTCCAAAGTCTCCTCGTGTTGGCGTGAATGATGATCGGAGCGACCGCCAGTTCAATGGCGCGCGCCGGCGAGCCCGGCTTGCAGCGCCAGGATCGCGAAGCTCGTCCCCGAGATGCGCATGAAGCTCGCGCCGAGGAAGTCGAGCTGCGAGCCGTCGGCCCACTGCGTCTTGTGGATGTGCGTTCGCAGCTTCGCGTGCCAGGCCTCGCGCTCGGCGGGCGGCAGCTCGTTCGCCACCAGCGCGGCGTAGCAGTGGCCGAAGAAGTAGAAATACGCGGCGTTCGCGTAGTACGCCTCGTGCGGGATCGGCCGCAGGCGCGCGACGTCGAGGAACTTGTGGTGCTCGAAGAAGCTCGCCAGCCCGGCGCGGATCGTCTCGTCGGTCACCTTGGGATCGCCCGAGCGACGCCGCGCCCAGTTGCACACCTGGATGCGGCCCAGCGAGCCCTTGATGTTGTCGATCGACTCGCCGCCGTTGCTCGCGCGCGGGATCGGCCGCAGGTCGTACTCGTACGCGCCGTTCGGGAGCGCGCACTTCTCGACGTACGTCTTCGCGAGCGCGATCACCTTCGGGTCGATCGGCCAGCCGAGCTCCTTCGCGCGCACGAGCGCGGGCACGACGCAGGCCGTCGAGAAGCTCGTCGACCACGTCGGGCGCCGCGAGAGGACCGGGCCCTCGTAGTAACCCCAGCCGCCGAGCGGCTCCTGGATGCGCGCGAGGATCTCGTAGAACTCCCGGCCGCGCTTCTCGACGTCGCCCTTCCACTCCGCGCCTTGGAAACGCGGGTCGTCCGCGAGCGCGACCATCGCTTGGAAGCCGTACAGCGCGGACCACGCGCAGTTGTTCTCCCAATCGTTGCCGCGCTTCGCTTCGCGCGAGTCGAGCAGCCAGCGCGCGCCGCGCTCGAGCGCCGACTTGCGCTCCGGCGTCTCCTCGACGGCGAGGAGCGCCATCACGACGAGTCCGTTCGCCGCCTGCTTGAACGCGAAGTGCGTCTCGTTCGAGAAGCCGAACGCCTCCATCTGGAGCGAGTCGATCGATCCCTCGCCCCACGAGCCGTCGGGTTTCTGGTTGGCGAGGAGGTACGCGACCGCGCGACGGATCGACGTGCGCGCTTCGTCGGCTGTCGCGACCGCCTGCACGGGAGCGCGTGCATCTTCGACCGGGGAACGCGCGTCGAGCGGCGCGCACAAGGTGGCGAGGATGAGCAGCATGACGCCCGCACATCTTCGAGGCCGAAAGCGCGCGAGGAAAGACACATCAGTGCAAAACCTCTCCATGCTTCCACGAGTCGACAACTCGCCCACCGGTTGGGATACTCCGCGCCCATGACCCACGGAGTCTTCCGCGTCCCGCCGCCCCAGAACGAACCGGTCAAGAGCTACGGGCCCGGCAGCCCCGAGAAGCAGTCGCTGAAGAAGCGCCTCGCCGCGCTCGCGAGCGAGACGGTCGAGATCCCGCTCGTCATCGGCGGCCGCGAGGTGCGCACCGGCAACACCGAGTCGATGACGATGCCGCACAACCACCGGCACGTGCTCGGCAAGTTCCACCAGGCCGGCGCGGCGGAGGTGAAGCAGGCGATCGACGCCGCGGAAGCCGCGCGCCCGGCGTGGGCGGAGATGCCGTGGGAAGAGCGCGCGGCGGTGTTCCTGCGCGCGGCGGAGATGCTCGCGAGCACGCACCGCGACACGGTGAACGGCTCGACGATGCTCGGGCAGTCGAAGACGGCGCACCAGGCCGAGATCGACGCGGCCTGCGAGCTGATCGACTTCTGGCGCTTCAACACGCACTTCGTGCAGCGCCTCTACGAGGAGCAGCCGCTGTCCGCGCCGGGCGCGTGGAACCGGCTCGAGCACCGCCCGCTCGACGGCTTCGTGTTCGCGGTGACGCCGTTCAACTTCACGTCGATCGGCGGCAACCTCCCCACCGCGCCGGCGATGCTCGGCAACACGGTCGTGTGGAAGCCGGCGTCGACGTCGGTGTACTCGAACTACTACGTGCTCAAGGTTCTCGAGGCGTCGGGTCTGCCGCCTGGCGTGATCAACTTCGTGCCCGGCTCCGGCGCGAGCGTCGGCGATCCCGTCGTCGCCGACGGACGCCTCGGTGGCGTGCACTTCACCGGATCGACCGGCGTCTTCAACGGCATCTGGACCGCGATCGGCAAGAACATCGACCGTTACGGCCAGTATCCGCGCCTCGTCGGGGAGACCGGCGGCAAGGACTTCGTGTTCGCGCACGCGTCGGCCGACGTGAGCGCGCTCGCGGTCGCTCTGGTCCGCGGCGCGTTCGAGTACCAAGGCCAGAAGTGTTCCGCCGTGAGCCGCGCGTACATCCCGAAGAGCCTGTGGAAGGGCGTGCGGGAGAGCGTCGGCGCGATGCTCGCCGAGGTGCGCATGGGCGACGTGTCCGACTTCCGGAACTTCGTCGGAGCGGTCATCGACAAGCGCTCGTTCACGAAGCTCAAGGCCGCGATCGACGCCGCGCGACAGTCGCCGGACGCGTCGATCGTGTTCGGCGGCGAGTGCGACGACCGCACGGGTTGGTTCATCCAGCCGACGGTGATCGAAGCCAAGGCGCCGCGCTACGACACGATGTGCACGGAGCTCTTCGGCCCGGTGCTCACGATCCACGTGTACGACGAGCGGCGCTACGCCGAGACGCTCGAGCTGTGCAACACGACCTCGCCGTACGCGCTCACCGGCGCCGTGTTCGCGACCGAGCGCACGGCGATCCGGCAAGCGACGGATGCACTGCGCTTCGCGGCGGGCAACTTCTACGTCAACGACAAGCCGACGGGCGCCGTGGTCGGACAGCAGCCGTTCGGCGGCTCGCGCGCGTCGGGCACGAACGACAAGGCGGGGTCCATCTTGAACCTGATGCGCTGGGTCAGCCCGCGCGCGATCAAGGAGACGCTCGTCCCGCCGCGCGACTGGCGGTATCCGTTCCTGGCGGAGGAGTGACCGCGGACGGCCGCTGCCCGGATCGAAGTTCTCGCTCGAGCAGATCACACCCAGCACAGCTTCATCGCGTATGGCCGAGGCTCCCGCGTCCGCTCGCCGATTTCCTTGGCGTCGTATCGCCATCGTCCTCGCGTCGACGATCAGCGCGCTCTTCCTGGCCGAGATCGCGCACCGCGTCTGGCGCAGCGCGAGCGGTTGGCCGTACGTCGCCGAGGACATGCGCGACACGTTCCTGGAGGCGCACGGATTCGCGACCCAGTTCGTCCCGCTCCCGCCGGGGACGACCGCGCAGGAGCCGCCACCCGGCGCGCGCCGCAATCCGAACGGCGTGCTCGACCCGTTCCTCGGATTCGACGACGACGCGGCGGATCGGAACCTCGGCGTCGAGCTCTTGATCGAGAAGCAAGCCGGCAACCGGCAGGCGTACACGGTGTGCTTGCTCGGCGGCTCGGTCGCCGCGATCTTGTCGACCGTGAGCCCGAAGGTGCTCACGGAGACGTTAGAAGCCGACCCGCGATTCGCGGGCGTCGACGTGCGGATCTCGAACCACGCGCGCGGCGGCTTCAAGCAGCCGCAGCAACTGAACGAGCTCGTGTTCGCGCTCGCGCTCGGCTACCGCCCCTCGGCGGTAGTCAACATCGACGGGTTCAACGACGTCGCGATGGCGCAGGACAACATCGAGCGCGGCATCCATCCGTTCTATCCGTCGCACTCGCACTGGCTGCACGTGACGGGGCTGGGAGCGACCGACCGCGTGACGATGGATCACCTGGCGGAGATGCGCGACGCGCGTCTGGGCGTCGTGCGCCTGTCGAAATTCGGGCTGCGCTACGGCCTGTGGCGCAGCAGCGTGCTCGGGACGATCGTGCAACGCGCGCTGCGCCGCGGTCTGAACGCGGCGCACGAGGCACAGTCCGCGTACGAGGCGAGGCTCCTCGTCTGGACCGCCGATCGCGGCGTCTCGGGTCCGCCCTTCGAGAAGGACGAGCGCGCGCTCGAGATCGCCGTCGAAGGTTGGGCGCAATCGTCGGCGTGCATCCAAGCGATCTGCAACGCGCGCGGCATTCCCTACCTGCACGTGCTGCAGCCGACGCTGCACGACGAAGGCGCGAAGCCGATGACCGCCGAGGAGATCGAGGACGGATACGGAAAGGACTCGTGGGTCGCGGGCGTGCGCGCGGGCTATCCGCTGCTCCGCGCGCGCGGTGAGCGGCTGCGCGCCGAGGGCGTGAACTTCGTCGACGCGAGCCGGCTCTTCGCCGACGTCCATGAAACTCTCTACTACGACGTGTGCCACTTCGGAAAAGCCGGCAACGACATGCTGGCGCGGTTCGTCGCGGAGCGATTCCTGGACCGTCTGCCGGCAACGCGGCGTTAGAGAATGCTGTACGGGCCGGGTTCCGGTGCCGGCCCGGGCGGAGCGCCGTCGCGCGCGCGGCCGCGGACCGCGGGTGTACGATGCTCCGGCGGAAATCGTTCGGAGTTCCAACCGCCGTCGTTCCCACGCGAAAGGTCGGGTCGCCATGAGCCGAGCTCACGCTTCGCAGTCGGTCGCCGTCATCGCCTCGTCGCTCCTCGCGCTCGCGAGCTGGCCGTCACCAGGCCGTGCGCAAGACGTGTGCTACGAGCCCGTCGCGCCGATCGCGTCCGGACTGACGCTCGGCGGCTCCGCGTCGGGCGATCTCGACGGAGACGGAGATCGCGACATCGCGGTCCAGCACGCTTCGGCGCGAAGTCCCGGCCTCTACGTCCTCTCCAACAACGGGGACGGCACCTTCGCGGCCCCCGTGTTCTACGCCGGCCACGCGGTGCCGATGGCGATCGTCGACGTGGACGCCGACGGCGCCCGCGACGTCGTGAGCGTGAAGCCCGGCGCCATGATCGCCGTGCGCCTCAATCAAGGAGATGGGACGCTGGGCGGCGAGGCGACCTATCCGACCGGAAACCCGGCCGCGAAGCTCGCGATGGGCGATCTCGACGGCGACGGCGACCTCGACGTCGCCACGACCAATTCTTCGACGCTCACGCAGAGCGTGCTCCTCAACCAAGGCGCGGGAGCGTTCGGTGCGCCCGTCCTCTACGCCACGGCGCCAGGAACGTTCGGCACGCACGTGTCGCTGGACGTCGAGCTCGGTGACGTCGACGGTGACGGCGACCTCGACCTGTGCGGATTGGTCACCGACATCACGCTCGGAGTGACGCACTTCACTTCGAACAGCTACCTCACGCTGCGCAAGAATTCGGGAAACGGGACGTTCGGAGTCTGCCTGTTCACTCACCACGAAGGCATGCCATGGTCGATGACGCTCGACGATTTCGACGGTGACGGCGACCTCGACCTCGGAGCTCCGGACGAATACAACGAGCGGACGCGCCTCTTCCGCAATTCCGGCGACGGCACGTTCGTCCCGAGCTCGATCTGTCCGACCGCGGCTGCGCAGTGGATCGAGAGCGCCGACTTGGACGGCGACGGCGATCTGGATTGGACGGTGGTGTCGAGCACGGGGACGGGCGTGCGATTCCTGACGAACGACGGCAGCGGGACGTTCGTGGCGTCGCCTGCGTACGTGGTCGGAACGGGCCTCGGCGCGGTGACGCCGTCCCATCTGTTCGGGGACGCGCGGCCGGAGATCTACGCGATCCATTCGGCGGCCGGCGGTCACGGCCTCGCGGTTGTGAAGAGCTGTCAGACCACCGGCGGATTCCGCTATTGCTTCGGCGATGGATCGGGTGCGGCATGTCCGTGTCAGAATCCCGGTGTCGCCGACCGCGGCTGCGGCAACATCGTTTTCCCGCAAGGCGCGCAGCTGTCCGCGACGGGCAGCTCGCGCGTTTCGGACGACACGCTCGTGCTGAAGAGCGAAGGCATGTCGGGCGCGCAGTCGTGGTACTTCCAAGCCACCGGTCAGGACGCAGTGCCGTTCGGGCGCGGCATCCTGTGCATCGGCGGAGCGCTGCTTCGCGTCGGACAGAAGAGCGTCGTCGGCGGAAGCTCGACGAATCCGTCGGGCGTCGACCTGCCGCTCTCGGTGAAAGGCGCGATCCCCCCGTCGGGCGGCACGCGCTACTACCAAGTGAGCTATCGCCACGCGAACCCGGTGTGCACGCCGGCGCCCGTGTCGAACACGAACCGCACGAACGGGCTGGCGATCGTCTGGACTCCGTAGACGAACGGCGTGTGCCTCGGGTCATCGCAGATGGGCGCGCACCACTCCGATCAACTCCGGCGCTTGTTCGAAGGCGGCGCGTGGATCGATGTCTCCGTGTTCGGCACGCTCGAGCGCATCGACGCGTCGCGCGCGACGCTGCGCAACCCGGGCACGCACTCGACGTGGGAGATCGTCGGCCACGTCACGGTGTGGCTGGAGATCGCCGTGCGACGCATCCACGGCGAAGTCGCGGAAGCGGACACCGAAGCGCGGACGTTTCCGCCGCTCACGGACTTCTCGGCGGCTGCGTGGGCCACGACGAGGGCGAGACTGCGCGACGCGTACCTCGCGCTGCATCGAACCGTCGAGGGACTGACCGACGCCGACCTCGAGAAGCCGACGCCCGGTCGCGACTACGACCTGCGCTTCCTCGTCGACGGCGTCATCCAGCACTGCGCGTACCACCTCGGGCAGATCTCACATGCGTACAGGCAGTCGTCCGACACGGACCGGGCGTTGTTCCGCCACACGCTCGCGACGCTCGCGTACCGCGCCGACAAGGTGCTGCGCGACGCGCCTTCGAGCTTCGGGGCGCATCGCATCGGACCGGGCACGCGCAGCGCACTCGAGATCGCGGGTCACCTCGGTGACTTGATCGAGTGGGCCGAAGCGCTCGCCGGCGGCGACGGTCGATGGAAGGCGGCGAGCGCTGGCGAATGGAACGTCGACGTGTCGCGGTTCTTCGATGCGCTCGAGCGCCTCGATTCGCGCTGCGGGACGCCCGATCCGCTCGTGCGCCCGGTGTCGCAGATCCTGCAGGGCCCGATCGCGGACGCGTTCACCCACGTCGGGCAGCTCGCGATGATGCGCGGGCACGCGGGCGCGCCGGTGAAGCCCGAGAGCTTTGGCCGCGCGGAGATCTCCGTGGGCCGCGTCGGACGCGATCAGTCGTCGAATCGCAAGGAGTTCGACGGCGACGCGAGCGGCAAACGCGCGGACCGATAGCAGTTCGCGCGCCTTACCGCGCGAACAGGCTGTCGGGTAGCCCGACGTCGACCTCGAGCGCGTCGAACGTCCCGCTCGCCGACGCGACCGGCTTGCCGTCGAACGACAGCGAGCGCGCGTGCGGCAGCGTCACGCCGCTCACGGCCTTGAAGTCGGACCAATCCGCGACCACCTCGCCGAGCCCTCCGCTCCCCAGGCGCCCGCGCCATGCCGTGCGCACGACGCGTCCGTTCGCGCGGTCGACGTAGAGCTTCGTCCGTACGCCGTGCATCCGGACGACGAGCACGTCGCACTCGCTCTCACCGATCTTCTCGGCGCCGGCGAGCGCGACCTCGAAGCCGGCCTGCTTGCGATGGCGCGCCAGGTACAGCACGTCGCGTCCGAGCTGCCGCCGCAGCTCTTGTCGCGCGGCGGGGTGCAGCGCCGCGATCGTCTTCGGTCCCTTGAAACCGTCCTTCGGCGTCTCGACGTCGAACCACGTCGACTCGTCCCAAGCGGATTCGCGGCGCAGCTCGTCGGGGTAGCGGTACATCGCGGTCTCGCGCGTCTTGTACGTCTTGCCACCCTGCGTCTCGTCGGCGAGCTTCGTCCACCGCATCGTCTTCACGGCGTCGACGCGCTCCGCGCCGCCCATCGAGCGCACGACGCCTTCGAAGACGCGCCGGCCGCGATCTCGATCCATCCCCGCGTCGTTCAGCGTCGGCTCGTCGCGGTCGATGTATCGCGCGGGCTCCTTCGCGAAGGAGTCGCGGCATGAGTCCGACGCGAACACGTAGATGCGACCTTCGTGGACGAAGAAACGGTCCAGGTTGCACTGTCCCGAGAGCGGTCCCATCCGCCCGCACGCGCCGCCCAGCTGGATCGCGAACCGCTCCGGATCGGCCTCGAAGCGCTTCCTGTTGTCGTCGCTCGAGAAGACGTAGAGGTCGTCGCGATGCACGAGAGAGCGCGCCATGTCGCCCGCGATCTCGATCCCCTCGGTCAGCGCGACCGGATCGAGCCCGCGCAGGACGGCTTCCGATCCCGAGAACGCGGCGAGCGAGAGGACGGCGGCGAGCAGCATGGATGACTCCGGAAGGAGTGCGGAAGATTCTACGGCCCTCGATCGTCGCTCACCACCGCCGCTCGAGCGGTGTATCGTGCGCGCTTCGATCGACACGGAATCGCAAGGAGTCGAGCGCGATGGACGGCAAGTACTTCTGGACGGTGTTCACGAGCATCTTCGTGGCGGAGATCGGGGACAAGACGCAGCTCGCGACGCTGCTGTTCGCGGCGGACGAGCGGCGGTCGAAATGGCTCGTGTTCGGCGCGTCGGCGCTCGCGCTCGTCGCCGCCGCGACGATCGCGATCTTCGCGGGCAGCTTCGTCGGCCGGCACGTTTCGCCGAACGCGCTGCGCACCGCGGCGGGGATCGGGTTCATCGCGATCGGCGTGTGGACGCTGTTCCGCGGATGACGCCAGACGCAGGCGAGCGACATGGCGAACCCCGGTAGTCCGATGCTCGCGCAGCGCACGCTGCTCCTCACGTGTGCGATCGTCGTTCTGGGCGGGATCGCGTGGCTCGTCGCGCGACGACACGCGGCGCCGTCAGGTCCGCCCGGCTCGAATGCGGCCACGGCGGACGACGGACGGTCGGAGGGCGGCGCGCCGCTCGAGCTCGATGCGCCCATCCCGTCCCATGCGGGCGGGACGGATGCGGGCCCCGCCGCCGCGAGCGACGACGTGGCCGAGCGCGAGGCCGCCGCCGAATTCGTCTCGGTCCACGCCTCGCACGCGCTCGATCCCGACGAGCCGACGCTCGTCCGCGGGCGCGTCGTCGACCGCAACGGAGCCGCGCAAGCCGGCTGCACGGTGTGGATCGCACCGCGGACGAGCACGCCGCCGGTCGGGTTGAAGCCCGGGCGCTCGTGGCCCCTCGACGCCGCGCCGATCGATCGCGACGGCGCGCGCAGCCGGCTGCGCGACGGCGTTCGCGAAGCGGACTCCGACCGCCGCGACGAGATGCTGCGCGTGCGGCGGGCGGCGACCGACGCGGACGGTCGGTTCGAGCTCGCCGGGTTGCCCTCCGGTCCGATCCGCCTCGCGATTCGCTCCGACGTCCTCGCGCCGCGCGACCTCGACGATCTGGCGCTCGCGGCGCGCGCGACGCTCGACGTCGGCGACATCGTGCTCGACTTCGCGCTCGTGCTCGAGGGCGAGGTGCTCGACGCCGAAGGTCGCGCGATCTCCGGCGCGCGCATCGACGGGGTCGACGCGCTGTCCCCGAATGCGCCGCAGCCGGGCCCGGCGATCGTCGCGCCGCTCGCGATCACCGGCGCGAACGGCCGCTTCCGCACGACGACGCTCGCGTTCGGGAGCTTCGGACTGCTCGCGAGCCATCCCGATCATGTGTCGCAACGCATCGACGGGGCGTGCGAGGACACGAAGCGCCCGCCGCCGCCGATCGTGTTCCGGCTGCCGGCCGCGACGTCGCTCTCGGGCAGCGTGTTCGGGCCGCCGCCGGCGGAGCTCGAGACGCTGTGCGTCGTCGCCACGCCCGAGCCCGCGGAGTTCGCGCTCGAGGATCCGCGGCAAAGCTTGCTCTCCGGTAGCTCGCCGCGCCTCGGCGCATCCGCCGACCAACGCTCCGCGCGCGTCGACCGCGAAGGACGGTTCCAGCTCGCGGGTCTCGATTCCAAGCGCGCGCACACGCTCCGCCTCGGTCCGACGAACGCGCGCGGCGACGAGCTCGCGTGCGCCTACGCGAGCGTGCGCGCGGCGCCCGGTGCGCGGGAGATCGACATCGCGCTTCCGCGCGGCTCGCTCGTGTCGTTCGAAGCGCGAGGGAACGGCACCGGTACGCCGGTCGAGGACTTCGACGTCTGGATCGGCGGGGCCGCGCCGAGTCGACTCCTCGACGAGGAAGGCCTCGCCGTGCGACGGCATCCGGGCGGCGTGTTCCGAATGTCGGGCGTGCGGCTCACGGCAGAGCCGAGCGAGCTCGTGATCGCGGCGCTCGGGCACGCCGTCTACCGGCAGGACCTCTACGTCGATCCTGGCGCGGATGTCACGCTCGGAACGATCCACCTCGATCCACTGTTCACCGTCGAGGTGCTCGTCACCGACGAGACCGGAGCGCGCATCCAAGGCGCGAGCGTCGAATCGCACGACCGCGATCCGGATCGATACGCGCTCCTGGGGCGCCGATCCGGCGCGACCGATCGCAAGGGGCTCGCGCGCGTGACGAGCTATTCGTCGAGCGGGGCGACGCTGTGCGTCGATGCTGCGGGCTACGCGATGCAGTGCCTCGACTTCGGCGATCGCGGCTGGACGGCGCGCGAGCGCTGCGAGGTGCAGCTCTCGATCGGCGCGCGCGTGCGCGTCCACGTCCAGGATCGCGAGGGTGCGCCGGTCGCAGGAGTCACCGTCGTCGCGGGCGGGCTCGCTCGAGCGGTGTCCGATGCGACGGGCATCGCGACGTTCGAGCACTTGATGCCCGGCGTCACCGAGTTCTCGTGCTCCTCGCTCCGCGCTCGGCGGGCGGAGAGCGCGACCGAGCTCGTGGTCGGCTCCGAAGGCGAGCAGGACGTGTGGCTGACGAGCCCGGCGCGAGCCGATCTCGCGGGTCGCGTGCTCGACGACCGGGTGCCTGTCGCCGGCGCCGAGCTCTCGCTGCGCATCGTCGACGAGTCGCCGCCGAAGAGCGGCCGGCGCGTCCGCGGTCCGGTCGCGGGAACGACGCGCAGCGATTCGAGCGGCGCGTACCGCTTCGACGACGTCGAAGCGGGCCTGTTCGTCCTCGAGGTCGCGGTCGATCGCGCCGTCCGTCCGATCGGCTTCGACCTCGTCGTCGAGCCGCCGCGTACGAACGCCGACGTCGATCTCGGGACCGCCCGCGTCCTCGGTCGCGTGCGCGACGCGCGCGGTCGATCGCAGCCCGGCGCGACGGTGTGGGTCGCTCCGGTCGATCGCCGCCTCGGAGATGCGAATGCGGACCACCTCGACACGCGCTTCGTCGACGCGGTGGCGCGCATGCTGGCGTCGCGCGATGGCGAGGGACGCCCGACGCCGTGCTTCACGACGGACGCGAACGGCGCGTTCGACTTCTGGTTGCCGCTCGATCGAGGCGAGTTCGTCGTATGCGCGAGCGACCCGCGCGACGGCGCCGGGTGGACGCGGTTCACACGCGCGCCGGACGCCGTGCCCGAGGTCCTGGTCCAGCTCGCGCCCTCGGGCGAGCTCGAGCTCGACGTTCTGCGCTCGAGCGATCGCGAGAGCAGCGTGGCCGTGCTCATGCCCGACGCGGAGCCGAGCGCGTGGCTCGTGAAAGTCGTGCGCTCGGGCGAGGTCGCGCACTGGAGCGGGCTCGTGCCCGGCGCGTGGACGGTCTGGATGATCGGATCGCTCGTGGACGAGGACGGCGAGCGATCGATCTACGCCGATCTACCGCTCCACGTGGAGATCGAGCCGGCGAGCACGACGCGCGTCGAGTATCCGCCGCGCTGACACCGGACTTCGCGTTACCCCCCGATCCGCTCGAGCTCGATCGAGAGCGCCGCCGCGCCGTCGATCTGGAAGTACTCGATCTCGATGCGGTGCGGTCCCGCGGCGAGGTCGATCTCGGACTCGTCGCGCGTCGGAGCGTGCCACGTCCAGTTCTCGAGCGCGATCATGCCGTCGATCTTGACGCGCACGCCGTCGTCCGAGACGACGACCAGACGGTGCTTCCCGCCCGCGTCGAGCACGACGCGCGTCGACGCGATCATGCCGAAGCGGTCGTTGCCGACCGTGGTTCGAATCGCGTCGCTCGACCAGGGATTGAGCCACTGGTCGACCGTCGCTTGCGCGAGCGGCTCGGCGGCGAGCGCGCGCCACGCCGTCACGTCGCTGCGCGGGTCGATGCGGTCGCGCCACGTGAACCACGTCGCTTCCCAGCGCGCGTCGGCGAGGAGTCCCCCGGGCTCGCGCCGCTTGGGCTCGGGATCGCCGCTCGCGTAGTCCCACGGCCCCCACTCCCCCATCACGATCGTGTCGAGGCCCAGGCGCAACCCGCGCTCGCGCGCGTCGGTCACCTGGTCGCCGGGAACGGGCGGGCACTCGTACTCGAGGACGTCCTTCAGCGCGAGCGGACGCTCCGCGACGTTCGCGGACACCGACACGCGCTCGGCGATGCCGCTCGGGAACGACCCGTCGATGCCGGTGAGCAGGTCGCGCGGCTCTTGTCCGCGCTCGAGCTTGCCGCCCTGCAGCTCGATGCCCTCGCCGCGGATGCGCGCGCTGTCGGTGACGAAGTTGTTGTCGACGAAGCGCAGGCCGCTCGTCTTCTTCAAGACGAGATCGCGCCCGTTGTCCGCGAAGTAGTTGTCGATGATCCAGTGGTCGCGCGAGCTCGTGTCGCGCGCGTCGCCGAACGGTCCGTTGACGAGGTCGGGATCCTCGTCCCACCACAGCTCGACGCCGATGTCGTTCGCGAGGATCCGGTTGCGAGCGATCACGCACTCCTGGCCGTGCTCGATCGACACGCCGCCGCCGAGCGTGTCGCCGATGCGGTTGCCGACGATCACCATGCGGCTCGAGTAGCCGCCCCAGATGCCGTGCTGGTGGGAGTGCGACAGATCGTTCTCGATCACCCAGTTGTCGGCGGAGAACGTCGCCTCGAGGGCGTTCGCGACCGCGTACGAGAAATCGTTGCGGTACCACACGTTTCGATCGGAGCCGCCGGCGTCGACCTCGCCGCGGTCCGCAGCGCGGCCCTGCACGAGGTCGTTGCCGCCGAAGAGGAACAGGCCGTCGCCGCCGTGCGTGGCGCTGTTGAACGCGAACAAGTTGTCCGAGCAGCGCTCGAACATGAGGATCCCGGCCGAATCCTGCCCGCGCCAGTACACGTCGTGGCTGTAGCCGCGCACGCAGTAGTCGAAGCAGTTCCGGCTGACGACGTTCTCCGACGAGCGGTACATCGCCAGGCCCCAGCCCGACAGGAACGAGAAGTCGTTGTCGTACACCTGCGAGCCGCTCGTGCGCGTCAGCAGGATCCCGTTCTGCATGTGACGCCCGCGGCAGTCGCGCACGATCGAAGCGCGGCAGTCGGTCAGGCTGATCGCGCCGCCGTAGTTGCGATTCCACTCGTCGCGATCGTTGTTGTGCGGGTAGAGCCAGTCGGACTGATCCTCGGCCAGCGCCGTGGACAGGAGCCGGCTCGCGTATCCGTCGTCGAACTTCACGCCGTCGATGACGAGGTTCTCGCAGCCGTACGCGACGATGCCGCCCTTGTACCCGCGGATCGTGCCGCCCTTGATCGTGACGTCCTTCGAGCGCTCGATGAGGATGCCCGTGCCCTGCACCTCGTCGGGATCGGTGCCGCGCGGCGAGCCGTAGATCTCCGCGCCGGCGAGATCGAGCACGATCCCTTCTTGGTCGCGGATGACGATCGCGGCGGAGCGCTCGCCGATCGGCGCCGACGGACGGAAGTGCGAGCCGGAGGGAATGCGGGTCGAGCGCGTGATCTCGAGCGCGCGCGACGGCGTCGGATCCTCGACGCCCGCGCGCGCGCGCGCCTCCGTGCCGGCGACTCCCGCGTCGCGTTTGATCCCCGTGTCGCTGCGGCACGCCGCGAACGCGACGACGATCGCGAGCGCGACGCGCGCCGCGAAACCCTT
>CAZQHA010000031.1:0-16862 GCA_964592795.1 uncultured Planctomycetaceae bacterium
CGACGCGCACGCCCGGCACGACGAGCGGCTCGAGGTCGTGCGGGACGCGGTACGTGAACTCGCACCGCATCGGGCGGTTCACCGCGACGTCGGCGAAGACACGCGCGCCGACCTGCGGGACGGCGGCGACTTCCTCAGTCGGGAAGAGCGAATCCCCCGGTCGGAGGGCGGGCGTGCGTCGCGAAGCCATGGACGTCCGTCACGCGCATCCACACGGCGTCGCGCGGCAGCGCGGACACCCTTCCGCGTACTTCTTCTTCGCCGCCGCCTCGAGGTCGACGCCGGCGATCGACGCCAGCGTCGCGAGCCACGCGAGCACGTCGGCGAACTCGCCCTCGAGCTCGTGCTTGTGCCCGCGGCGCAGCGCGCGCGTCAGCTCCCCCACCTCCTCGCAGAACCACATGTGCGTTCCGGCGAGACCTCGAGCGCGGTCGCGCTCGAAGTACACGTCCTCGATCTTCTTCTGGAACTCGGCGATTCGCATGGGATCACGCGCTGCGGGCGACGGTCACGATCGAAATGTCGTTGGGAAACGGCTCCTCGCCGGCGAAGTCGTCGAGCGAGCGCTTCAGACGCTCGAGCATCTCGGTCGTCGGGAGGCTCGCCGATTGGAGCACTTGGCGGAAGAACGCTTTCTCGCCGAGCTCCTCGCCCGCGGCGTTCTTCACCTGCACGGGCCCGGTGTTCGCGATCAGGATGCGATCGCCGCGGTCGAGCGCGAACTGCTGCACCTGCAGCGTGCGCGTGAAGACGGGTCCTTTGTCGAACCCGAGCGCGATGCCCTCGGGCTGCACGAGCCGCACCTTCTTGTCGGCCGCGGTGTAGCGCAGGAGCGGCATCTTGTGTCCCGCGCACGCGATCGTGACCTTGTTGTCCGTCGGACCGATCACGACGAGCATCGCGGTCACGTACATCCCGCGCCGCACGTCGCGCGCCAGGTGACCGTTGACGCGCGCGAGCGCCGCCGCGAGGTCGCCGCCGTGCGAGAGCTCGACCCGCAAGTACGAGCGCGCGATCGCGCCGATCATCGCCCCGGGGATGCCGCGGCCGCTGACGTCGGACACGAGCAATCCCACGCGGCCGTCGGGAAGCTGCACGAAGTCGTGGAAGTCGCCGCCCGGGGTCGGGCTGTCGACGTGCAGCGAGCCGATCTCGTAGCCCGCGACGACCGGCGTCGCGTCGGGGAGCATCGCCTCGCGCACGTCGCCGGCCAGCGCGATCTCGCGCTCGCGCTTGCTGAGCTCGAGCTGCGCGTTCTGCGCCTCCTCCAAGTTGCCGGCCATGCGGTCGATCGACTTGGCGAGCAGCATGATCTCCCCGCCGGCGCGCACGCGCGTCCTGTGCCGCAGATCGCCGCGGCTGATCTGCGCGATGTCCTCGACGATCGTCGCCAAGGGGCGCGACACCGACTTGCCGACCGCCCCGGCGACGAGCGCGCCGACGAGGATGACGCCCAGGATCACGCCCAGGATCAGCCCGAAGAGCCCTTCGCCGGCCTGCTCCTTCGTCGTGCGCGGCACGATCATCGGCGGCCGCATGTCCTTGAACTGATAGAGGTAGCCTTCCTTCGCGAAGTTCGGGCCGTACATGACCTCCGTGCGCGTGACGTCGCCGTTCGCGAACGAGACCGGCGGCGCGTCCTTGACCGGCATGGCGCTCAGCGCGGGACCGGCTTCGGGCGGAGGCAGCCCGAGCAGCTTGACGCGCTGCTCCTCGAGGATCTGCGCCTGCAGCGGCGCTTGGATCTGCACCGCTTCGACGAACGCGTTCTCCTGGATGCGCTGCGCGACCTTGAGAACCTGCCCGTAAAGGAACACGCCCGCGCCGATCATCACGACGGCCAGGGCGATGCTCATCGTCAGCGAGAAGCGGGTTCCGAGCGTCGTGCCCGAAAGCTTCATCTCGCTCGATTTCTTGGCGCGGCTCACGTTCGGCTAGGTTCCGGACGCCCAGGGAAGATCGAGCAGGAGGCGCATCGGCATCATGACGGCCACGAGCCCCCACAGTCCAGCGAACACGTCGTCGAGCAGGATGCCGTGTCCCCCGCCGATCCTCTCCATCTGTCGCGCGGGCGGGGGCTTCACGATGTCGAAGAAGCGGAAGACGAAGAACGCGACGCAGAGCGCGAGCAGGCTCGGACCGGCGGTCCACGCGACCGTGATCAAGTAGCCGATCACCTCGTCCATCACGAAGATGCCGGGGTCCTTCTTGCCGGCGTAGCGCTCCGCCCACGCGCCCAGCGGCTGCGAAGCGGCGTACAAGACGCCGCACACGATCGCGATCCACACGGGGAAATTCGGCGCGTCGCGCAGGAGGAAGGCGATCGCGACGCCTCCGAGCGTGCCGACGGTGCCCGGCGCGAACGGCGAGAGTCCGAGGAAGCCGCAGGAGACGATCGCCAGCTTCAGGCGATTCAACGAGCGCTCTCCATCAGCACCTGCCTCGTCTTCACGAGGTAGGAGACGCAGGAGCCGATCGTCGTCAGGAGCGTCGCGTACACGAACACGGTGCCGACCTTGCCCCAGAACGCGTACGCGGCGTCGGAGAATTCGAACGCGTGCAAGCCGACGACGATGCCGACCGCGACGCACTGCGTGAACATCTTCACCTTGCCGAACCAGTCGGCGGGGAACTTCTGGCCCAGGCTCTCGACGTACCCGCGCAGCCCCGTGACGAGGAACTCGCGCGCGAGGATCACGACCACGATCCAGGCCGGGAACCAGCTCTTCGACCAGGGCATCACCGACAGGAACACCATCGCGCCGAGCACCATCACCTTGTCGACGAACGGGTCGGCGATGCGTCCGAACGCGGTCACCTGGTTGCCGCGCCGCGCGAGCCAGCCGTCGAGCACGTCGCTGACCGCGGTGACGATGAAGAGCCAGAAGGCCCACTGAGTGCTCGAGCGGTCGCGCGCGATGTCGGCCGCGCTCATCTCGCCCTGCCCCGCGAAGATCGCGAACACGCCCAGCGCGCCGAGGAAGCGCAGTGCGGTGATGCGATTGGGCCAGTGCTCGAAGACGCCGATCACGAGCGCGGACCTCGCACGGGCCGGCAGACCAGGTTCGACTCGGCGTCCAGCTTCTCGACGCGCACGCGGACCGTCTCGCCGGCCTGCGCGCGCGAGCCCTGCACGGCCGCGACGAGGTCGACCTCGGGCGCGTCCATCTCGGCGCGGCCGACCGCGCCGTGGCGACCCTCGCCGCCCTCGTCGATCAAGACGTCGAGCTCGCGGCCGACGAGGGCACTCTGCGACGCCCGGAGCGCCTTGTCGCGCGCGGCGAGCACGGCTTCGTACCGAGCTTGCGCGACGTCCGCGGGGACGCGCCCCTCGAGGTCGAAGCCGGGCGTGCCCTGCTCGGGCGAGTACGTGAACGCTCCCAGCCGTCCGAGCCCGTACTCGGCCACGAAGTCGACCAGCTCGGACGCGTCGCGATCGGTCTCGCCGGGGAAGCCGACGAGCACGGTCGTGCGCAGCGTGATGCCCGGCACCTCCTCCTTCAGCCGATCGAGGATCTTGCGCACTTGGTCGCCGCTGCCGGCGCGGCGCATCGCGCGCAAGACGGGCGTCGCGATGTGCTGCACGGGGATGTCGAGGTACGGCACGACGTGCGGGTGGTCGCGCAGGAGCGCGGTGAGCTCCCACGGGAATCGATTCGGGTACGCGTACATCAGCCGCACGCGCTGCACGCCTTCGACGTCGGCGAGCTTCTCGACGAGCGCGGGCAGCTCGAGGCCGATGTCACGCCCCCACGCGGTCGAGTCCTCGGCGACGAGCACCAGCTCGCGCACGCCGGCGGTGACGAGCTCGCGCGCCTCTCCGACCACGGCGTCGATCGACTTCGATCGGTGCGGCCCGCGGATCGAGGGGATCGCGCAGAACGAGCACGTGTGGTCGCAGCCGTGGCTGATGCGCAGGTAGGCGTAGGAGCGCGGCGTCGACAAGAGGCGCGCGCCCTCGCGATCGGCCTCGCGCAGCGGCGGGCCCTCGAGGTAGGCGGGGACCGAGCGACCCTCGGAGATGTCGCGCACCGAGCGCGCCAGCGCCTTGTAGTCGGAGATCTCGGCGAAGAGGTCGACGCCCGGGAACTGCTCCGCCAGGCCGCGCTTGTAGCGCTGCACGAGGCACCCGGCGACGACGACGCGCTCGATCTCGCCGGCCGCCTTGCGGCGGAGCAGCGCGCGGATCGCGCTCTCGGACTCCTCGCGCGCCGGACCGATGAACGAGCACGTGTTGAGCACCACGGTCTGTGCGCTGTTGGGGTCATCCGTGACCACCAAGCCCTCCTCGGCCATGCGGCCGAGGATCAGCTCGGAGTCGATCAGGTTCCTGGCGCAACCCAGGTGGACCAGGCTGACGAGTTTCGAAGTCTTCAAACGGAATCCGTGAGCGTCGATCCGCGGAGCCGAGCACCGGATTCTCGCACAGAGCCTGTCAGGAGCTCGCGACCCTCTCGAGCCACTGATCGCGGGTGAGGAGTATATCGCGGCGCTGTCCGCCGAGATAAGGGCCGATGAGGCCCAGCTCCTGCAGCTCGTCGAGCACCTTGCACGCCTCGTCGAAGTCCATCGAGTACTGCCGCTGCAGCATCGAGACCGCGACGCGACCGCGGTCGAGGAAGAGGCAGCCGGCGTCGACGAGAAGCCGCTGGCGATCGGCGGCGATCGCCGGGGCGGGCTGCGGCGTGAGCACCACGTCCTTCAGCGGGCCGTCCGACGCGACGGCGGGCTTGCGTGAGATCTCCTCCTCCGTCTCGGGGATCTCCTCTTCGGCCGGGTCGTCCTCGGCGGATTCGTCTTCGGCGTAGACCTCCTCGGCCTCGTCGACCTCCTCGGCCTCGCCCTCCTCCTCGTCGCCCTCGTCTTCGTAGGCGTCCTCGTCGGCGTCCTCGTCCTCCTCGGAGTCCTCGGCGTCGTCTTCGTACTCGTCGTACTCTTCGTTCTCGTCTTCGTCCGACTCGTCTTCCTCGGACTCGTCGTCTTCCTCGTCGACGACCTCGTCGGATTCCTCGACGGCGCTCGCGACTTCCTCCACGAGCGTCAGCGGCGTTCCGTACGCGTCGACCGGCTCGTCACCCTCGTCGAAGAGGCTCGATTGCTCCCAGCTCGGACGGGGCACTTCGGGCAAGCTCTCGGCGCGCGGCGCGGGAATCGTTTCGACTCGATCCTGCGGCTCGTCCTCGAGCTCTTCCGCGACGAGCGCCTTCGCGGCGCTCAGCTCCTCCTCGATCTCGTCGAGCTCGTCGATCTCGATCTCGTCGCTCTCGATCTCCCGGACCGCGACGCGATCGTCGGCGGTCAGCTCCTGCGCGACGATCTCGGGCGTGTCGGTGGGGAGCTCGGACTCCTCGACGACATCGACGGCCGACTCCCACTGCGGTGCGGTTGCGACGGCGCCAGCCAGATCTTCGCCAGCGCGGTCGGCGGGCTCGTCAGCCCGCGCGGCAGTCCAGCGGTACACGGAACCAGCCTGAGCTCCACCTTGGGCTGTGGTTGGGACATGTGTGGGATCGAGCGGTTTGGCGCCGGCCGGGATCTCGCCGCGGCGCCGGACGTCTTCGGGATAAGGCGAGGGGGGTGCGGTCCAGGTCGACGCGCGCTCTGTCTTCCGGCTTTCCGCGAGCGTGCGGTTCGAATCGGTCGGAATCAATGCGGCGGCTTCCTCGGCGCTGACGCCGTCGTCCTCGATCTCGGCTTCGAGATCGGCGCGCGGCGCGGCCGTGCCCTTGAGCCAGACGCCCCACACCGCGAGCGCGATCACGCCGATGCCGGCGAGCGCGCCGACCGCGACGTGAGCCGAGCCGCTGAGGCCGCCGCCGATGGCGCGTCCGAGCGCTCCGCCGGCGCCTTCCGAGACCGCTCCGGCCAGGATCGAGATCCCGACCGCGACGAGCGCCAGACCACCGGCGTGCTTCACGACGTTGCCGTCCGCATCGCTGAGGAAGATGCGCGCGCCGATCAGCGCGAGCCCGGCGCAGAACACGAGCCCCGCGATCGCGCCAACGCTGTCGATCCACAGCGCCGCGAGCGCCGCCGTCCCGCCGGCCTCCGACACGGGCACGTCGCTCGTGAACGACTTGATCAAGAGCACGGCGAAGAACGCGCCGATCGCGAACAAGACCAGTCCCACGCCGTTCCGGCGCATGTCGAATCCGCGCTCACTCATCGCTCGTCACCTCCCTGACCAGCCGGCGTGCCGTGCATCTCCTCCCACTGGTCGATCGTCATCAAGATCTCTCGCGACTTGCTGCCCTTGTGCGGCCCGACGATGCCTCGCTCGGTCATGATGTCGATGAGGCGCGACGCCCGCGTGTACCCGATGCCGAGCGCCCTCTGCAAGAGGCTGGCGGAACCGCGCTTCGACTTCAGGATGATCACGACGGCTTGGTCGAAGAGCTCGTCGTCGGCGCCTTCGGCGGTCATACCGCCGTCGGGTTGGCGCTCGCCGGTGGCGACCTGGAGCAGCTCCTGGCTGAAGTTCGGCGCCGAGTTCGTGCACACGAAGCTCACGATCGCGGAGAGCTCGGAGTCCTCGACGAGCGCGCCCTGCACGCGTTTGATCTGCGAGCTCTGCGGCGGCGTGTAGAGCATGTCGCCGCCGCCGAGGAGCTTCTCGGCTCCCGAGTGATCGAGGATGACGCGGCTGTCGACCTTGCTCGCGACCTGGAACGCGATGCGCGTCGGCAGGTTGCCCTTGATGACGCCAGTGATGACGTCGGTCGAGGGCCGTTGCGTCGCGACGATCACGTGGATGCCGACCGCGCGCGACTTCTGCGCCAGGCGCGTGATCGCGAGCTCGGCCTCCTTCTTCGACGTCATCATCAGGTCCGCCATCTCGTCGACGACGACGACGATGTACGGGATGTGGCGCGGCGTGCGCTCGTCGTCCCACTCGTCGCCGAGGCGCTTCTTCAATTCGTCCTCGCCGAGCGAGTTGTACGTCTTGATGTTCTTGACGCCGGCGTTCTTGAAGAGGTCGTAGCGCCCCTCCATCTTCTCGCAGGCCCACAGGAGCACGCTGGTCGCCTGCCGCGCGTCGGTGACGACGGGACACATCAAGTGCGGCACGGTCGAGAACGTCTGCAGCTCGACCATCTTCGGGTCGATCAAGATCATCTTGACGTCGTGCGGCGAGCGCGTGAGCAGGAGGCTCGCGAGGATCGTGTTGATGCACACCGACTTGCCCGAGCCCGTCGTGCCCGCGATCAAGAGGTGCGGCATGCGCGCCAGGTCCTCGACGATCGGCGTGCCTTCGGCGTCCATGCCGATGAAGAGCGGCAGCGCCATGATCTTCGGGTCGTAGGCCTTCTGGTTGACGAGCTCGCTGATGCGCACGACGCGGCGCTTCGCGTTCGGCACCTCGATGCCGATCGTTTCGCGGCCCGGGATCGGCGCGATGATGCGCACCGATTGCGCGCGCAAGGCGGCCGCGATCTCCTGGCTGAGCTGCGTCACCTTGTTCATGCGCGTGCCCTGCGCAACGGTGAGCTCGAACAGGGTGACGGCCGGTCCGACCTGCGCCGACACGACCGATGACTCGACGCGGAAGCTCCTGAGCGCGTTCTCGAGCTTCGCGGCGCAATCCTCGAGGAAACGATCGTTGAGGCCGACGTTGCCTTCGGGGCGCAGCAGGAGGTCGAGCGACGGGAACGTCCACGGACCGGGCGGCGGCGTCGGCGGATCGAAGACGATCGGCTTCTGCACGCCGGCGACGCGCGCTTTCACCTCGGGTTTCTTGCCCGACGCGGCGGCGGGGACGATCTCGTGGGGCGTTTCGTCGTCGAGCTCTTCGTCGTCGGCCTCGTCGTACTCCTCGGCGTCCTCGTCCTCTTCTTCGTCGTCGAGCTCGTCCTCGTCCTCCTCGTCTTCGTCGAGATCCTCGTCGTCCTCCTCGTCTTCGTCTTCGTCCTCCTCGTCCTCTTCTTCCTCTTCCTCTTCCTCGTCTTCGTCCTCATCCTCATCGACGCGAGGCTTCGCGGCCGCCTTCGATCGCGTAGCACGAACAGGAACCGCGACGCTCGCCGCAGCCATGACTTCTTGCGGTTGCGCCGCGACGTCCGCGCCGCTCACGAACCGCCACAATCCACGCGCGAAGCCCGCGCCCCAACCCGCGAGCGCGCTGACGAGGCTCTCGCCGCGCTCTTCACGGCGCTCGCGCAGCCACTCGACGAACGCGCGCACCGCCGGGAAGAACGCGCGCTCGGTCGCCAGCAGGAACGACACGAGCGACATGACGCCCAGCAAGAGGAACAGCCCGACGTTCCCGAACTTCTCGACGAAGACCGGCGTGAGCCGCAGCGCGAGCCAGCCGCCCGGCCCGTACGGCAGCCGCGAGCTGACCGCACGCTGCACCTCCGCTTCGCCCCGTTCGACGTCCGGCCCGAACGCGTGCTGGAGGAGGAACGCCGCCGAGATCACGAAGCACACGCCGCCGAGGAAGCGCAGCGAGACCCACGAGACCGCGCGCCCCGCGACGAGCACCGCGCCCCACGCCAGGCCCAGCAGGACCGCGAGGTACCCGGCCAGCCCCAAGAAAAGGAAGGCGCCGTTGGCGAAGAAGTAGCCGCCCTGTCCGCCCCAGTTCGATCCCTCCGCCGCGGGGTCGTCGATCGGCGTGTAGAAGCTGACCATCGCGATCAGCACCCACAGGCAGAAGCCGACGAGGCAGAGGCCCAGGATCTCGCGCAGCCGCTCCGCCGTCGATTCCTCGAGCGGTCCGCCGATCAGAAAACCGCGCAACGCCGCGAAGAAACGACCGGATCCTCCGGCGCTTCGCTTGCTGCTGTCGCCTCTACGCGTCATGCCCCCCACTTTCCGATTGCGGCGCGGTCGTCGCGCCGGCCGATTCGATCAGGGCGGCGGCAGGTCGAGCAGGCGAACGAGCGCTCTCGCGACTTCTTCCTTCGAGCGGTCCTTCATGCTGCGGCGACGGCCGTCGGCCCCCAGGATGATCACGCTCGTGAAGTCGCTGTTCAACGACGCAGCGCCGTTCAAAACGATGTAGTCGGCGCCCTTACGGGCCATCTTCGCGCGCGCGCGGCGCTCGCCGTCGGAGGTCTCGAGAGCGAAACCGACGATGAGCCGAGTGCGCGAGGCGCGCCGGCGACCGACGTCGGCCAGGATGTCGGGGTTCAGGACGAGATCGAGCCGTGCAGACGAGCCGCGCTCGTCCTTCGCCCGCCACTTGCCTGCGAGCTGGCGCCTGGGCCGGAAGTCGGCGACCGCAGCGGCCATGTAGAGCGCGTCGGCCCGCCGCATCGCCGCTCGAACGGCCTTCCGCATGTCCCGCGCGCTGACGATGTCGACGCGCTCGACGCCCTTCGGGGTCGCGAGAGCGACCGGCCCGGCGATCAGCGTGACCTCATGGCCCGCCCGCGCCGCCGCGGCCGCGATCGCGAAGCCCATGCGGCCGCTCGACTCGTTCGAGAGGTACCGCACCGGATCGATGTACTCGCGCGTCGGACCCGCGGTGACGACGACGCGCAGGCGCGAGACCTTGCGGCGAGCTGAAGCCGCGCGCGCGGTCATTTCTTGACGTGCGCGGCGACCCAAGCGGCGATGCGCTCGGGCGACGGCAGACGCCCCTTGCCCTCGGTGCCGCACGCCATGTGGCCTTCGTCAGGATCGAGGACCTCGTAACCGTCCTCGCGCAGCCGGCCGAGGTTCCGCTGCACCGAAGGCTGCGCCAGCATGTTCGGGTTCATCGCCGGGCACACGAGTTTGGGAATTCGTGCCGGAAGAGCCAGGACCGCGGTGGTCAGCAGGTCATCGCCGAGCCCGAGCGCGAGCCGGCCGACCAGGTCGGCACTCGCCGGCGCGACGACGAGGCACTGGGTCCACTGCGAGACGTCGATGTGGTCCATCGCGGCGCGGCGATCGGGCCCGAACTCGTCCGAGTACGCCGGCTCGCCAGTCACCGCCTCGAACAGTTGGGGGTTCACGAGGCGCGCCGCGCGCGGCGTCAGGACCGCGCGGACCTTGTGGCCGGCTTGCGAGAGCTGGCTGGCGAGGTCGCACGCCTTGTAGAGCGCGACCGACGCGCTCGCTCCGAGGAGGATGTTGGCCATGTCAGCGTTTAGCGGTCCATCAGTCCTTCGACGCGAGGCCCATCAGTCCTTGGATCTGAGCCACCGCGCGTTCCAGGTCGTCGTTGACGACCACGTGATCGTACTTCACACGCTCGCGGTACTCGTCCTCGGCCTTGTGCAGGCGCCGCTCGAGCACCTCCGGCGTCTCGCTGCCGCGCTTCACGAGCCGCTTGCGCAGCTCCTCGAAGTTCGGCGGCGCCACGAAGATGTAGGTCCCGGGCACGCTCATGGCGCGCAGCTGCAACGCGCCTTGGACGTCGATCTCGAGCAGGTAGACCTTCCCCGCCGCGAGCGCGTCCTCCATCGGACCGCGCAACGTGCCGTACATGTTGCCGAAGACCTCGGCGTGCTCGATGAACTCGCCGCGCTCGACGCGCTTCTTGAACTCGTCGCGCGTGAGGAAGTAGTAGTCGCGGCCGTCGACTTCGCCGGGGCGGATGGCGCGCGTGGTGGCGCTGACCGAGAAGACGACGCGCGGGTCCTGGAGGAGACGCTTGCAGATCGTGCTCTTACCGGAGCCCGACGGGCCGGAGATGACGACCATCTTGCCACGATTGGTCACTGTCAGATTCTGAGGTTTCGGGCAGGAGGATCTCCAGAGCTAGATCGATTTCTACAGTCCCTGCGCGAGACGCCGCTCGCGCGTTTCGCTGGTGCTCGTTCGAGCGAAGCAATGCCGCCACCTTGGCAGAATGGGTCAGCAGCCGCTGCCAAGTTGACTCTCTTGCTCCACGCGAGTACGGCGCACTCCGCGTCCCAAACACTTGGCGGATCGACCGGCACCCGTGCGGCCGAATCGGCACATGGCTTGCCTGGGCGTTGCCGCAATCTGAATCGCCACTGGAGTTGAGTCGCATGAAACTTCTTGCTGGAAGCGCGTGCTAGGCAACCTCCCCGCCGCCGACAGGGCGATTGACAGTCCCGCTCGACTGGACGAGGCAACTAACACGCAACAACAGTAGGCGTAATCGCTGGACGCATGACGCAGCGCCGCCGCAGCAATCGCTCCCGCCCGAATGAGAGATCGTTGCATCCAACGGCGCAAGCAATTCACAAGTAACCCAATCGACAGACATGAGGAGTAGAACAATGAAAGCTCTAATCCCGATGATTAGTGCGCTACTCGCCACGTCTCTCGTGGCGGGCACGTGCACGGGACAAGTCTCCGCACAGGACGCCAACAAAGTGGAGGCACAAGCTCCCTCTGCGACGGCGGCGCCCTCCGAAGATGCCGCGAAGTCGGTTGAGGGGTCCGTGAGATCGATGACTTCCGACGCCGAAGCCGAGCGCCGAAAGAAGCTCATCAACGACGCTGTCTCCGCCCTCGACGAGACCCAGAAGGCGCTCAAGGCGTTGGAGGACGGAAAGCCCGAAGCCGCTCTCGAGTCGCTGGCTGCGGCTACCGGAAAGCTCGAACTGGTCGTGGCGCGGAATCCCAAGCTCGGTCTCGCTCCGGTCGACGTCCGGCTTGTGACTTACGACATCTATGCCACGGTCGAGGACATCGAGCGGGTTAGAAAGGAGGCGATCGATCATTTCAACCGGGGTCGTCTTCAGGATGCCCGAGCGCTGATCGAAGGCCTCAGGAGCGATGTCGTTGTGGAAGTGGTAAACGTCCCTCTGGCGACCTATCCCGCCGCCATCAAGGCGATCACTCCGCTGATCGATGCGGATAAGATCAAGGAAGCGAAAGCCGCCTTGCAACAAGCGTTGAACACACTGGTGGTCACGCAAGAGATCTATCCTCTTCCGATCATTCGGACTGAGCACATGCTCACTCGTGCGGACGAACTCGCCAAGACCGCGAATCGGAGCAAGGAACAGAATGAAGAGCTGACGAAGCTGCTAGACAGCTCTCGCAAACAGCTTAGATTTGCACAGGCACTCGGGTACGGGAAGGAAACCGACTTCACGGAGTTCTACAAGCAACTCGACGAGATCACCGAGAAGACAGGCGGAGGCAAGTCGGGTACCGGCCTCTTTGACAAGATCCGGAATGCGCTCCGTTCCCTCGGAAACCCGTCGAACAAAAGCTGAGATGACTACAAACCGCGCGCGTGCTGCGTGGTCCACCCAAGGCAACTGCAAATAACGAAAGGAGGCATAACCATGAACACCCTCATTCCGTGGCGAAGAACAGAAGTTCGAAACGACCGCGAGACGCAACCGATCTCTCAAATGCGATGGGACTGGGACCGCCTGTTTGATCGCCTGCTCGACGGCGCCTGGGTTTCGTCGGCCGGCAGTTCGCATGGATTGCCGCTGGACATCTCGGTGAGCGATGAGCAGATCTGTGTGAAGGCGGAGGTTCCTGGCATGAATCCGGAGGACCTCAACATCAGCCTCGCGGGAGACGTCCTCAATCTCTCTGGCCGAAAGGTCGATGAGGATGAGTCCGAGGACGGAGCCCGCTACTACACCGAGCGCCATTTCGGATCGTACCAGCGGGCCATCAAGCTCCCCTGCCCGGTCGATCCGGACCACGTTTCGGCCGAACACAAGAATGGCGTCGTGACCATCACGCTTCAAAAGTCCGAGACTGTTCGGCCGAAGCGCATCAAGGTCAAGTCGGCGTAGTAGCGACTGGATCCGAAGGGGCCGCCTGCTGTCTTGGAGTCCCAAGTACGGACGCGAGACACACTCGGAGTGTGCGTCAACCGTCGAGCCAGAAGACTCAACGCACGAGGCGGCAGGCCGCCCGCTCATTTGGTCCTGTCGAGGATCTTGCGCACTACGGGTTCCTCTGAATGACCTCTGGCTGAGGAACTTCGCGGAACACATCGCCTTCGAGTCCGTGTTCTTCGCCCCGAGTCCGCAATAATCGCTGCACGCGCATCAGCAAGATGCGGTAGCACGGTGAACTTCACGCGCTCCGCTCGAATCCACGGCGAAGATCTCGTGAAAGGGAAGCCTTGAAGCTCTGCACCTGCTCGCACGGGGCGGTCACATTCCCGTCCGAAGCCGCTGCGGGTTGGCTCACTCGACGTTCTGCACCTGCTCGCGCAGCCGCTCGATCAGTGTCTTCAGCTCCACCACGCCGTGCGCCATCGTCGCGTCGTTGCACTTCGCGCCGATCGTGTTCGCTTCGCGCAGGAGCTCTTGCACGAGGAAGTCGAGCTGGCGACCGACGCCTTCGCCCTTCGCGAGCAGCGTCTCCCATTGCTCGAGGTGGCTCTTCAAGCGCGACAGCTCCTCGCTGACGTCCATCCGGTCGGCGAGGAGCGCGAGCTCGCGCGGCAGCTCGGCCGCCGCGACGTGCGCGTGACCGTCGAGCAACTCGTTCACGCGCTTCACCAAGGTCGCGTGGTGCTCCTTCACGACCTTCGGCATGCGCTTCTCGATCTTCGCGACGACCTTCGCGATCGACGCGGTGTGCTTCTTCAGATCGGCGAGCAGGCTCTGGCCCTCGGCCGAACGCATCTTGCCGAGGTCGGCGAGCGCGCTCTTCACGCTCTCGAGCACCGCCTTGCGCTCGCGTTCGCGCTCTCGAGCGTCGTCCGCGCGCGCGACCACGCCGGGCAGCGTGATCAGCGTGTCGAGCTCGACCTTGCGGCCCAGCTCGAGCTGTGCGGCGAGCTCGTTCAGCGCCGCCTGGTAATGGCGCGCGAGCTTTACGTCGAGCTTCACCGCCGCCGGCTTCGCCTCGTGCTCGACGTGCACGGTCACGGTGACCGCGCCGCGCGACAGCGCTTTGCGCACCAGCGCCTCGACCTCCGGCTCGAGCGCGCTGTCGTCGATCGGCATCCGCACCTTCACTTGGAGGTAGCGGTGGTTGACCGAACGGATCTCGGTGCGCGCGAGCAGCCCGTCGTCGGCGACCGTCGCCGAGCCGAAGCCGGTCATCGAATGGATCAAGTCGATCCTCCGGTCTCTCGGGGCTCACGAGGGACTCGAGGCAGACGGCGCACTTCCGGCACGCTCCGCGCGCTCACTTCGGCGCCGCGCGGCTGCCGGGCTTCACCGCCTGGCCGCCGGCCGCGCACTGCGGACAGGCCGCGCGCACCCACGTCTGCACCTGGACCGCGGCGAGCGTCGTCAGCGGCAGCGAATCGCGCTCGAACGGGTTGCCGCCGGATCGATTGAGGATCGCTCCGACGCCGATCGGCCGCACGTCGAAGCCCTTGAGCACCTCGATCACCTCGCGCGCCGAGCCGCCGGTCGTCAGCACGTCCTCGACGACGAGCACCTTGTCCGCGGGCGACACGGTGAAGCCGCGACGCAGGCTCATCGGGCCGTCCTTGCGCTCGGTGAAGAGCGCCCGCGCGTCGAGCGCTCGCGCGACTTCGTGCGCCCACGTCACGGCGCCCAGCGCGGGGCCGATCACGACGTCGACCTTCGCGTGGCCTTGCGCGCGGATCTTCGCGGCGAGCGCGCGCGCGAGCTCCTCGGCGCGCTTGGGATACTGGAGCAGCAGCGCGCACTGGAAGTAGCGATCGCTGTGCAGTCCCGACGAGAGCTCGAAGTGGCCTTCGAGCATCGCTCCGCTCGCGCGGAAGAGTTCGAGGACGCGGGATTCGTCCACGGCTCTAGTGATCGTGTCCGTCGCCCGGTGCGTGGCCGCCCGCCGGCGGCGCGCCTCCGTCCGCGGGAGGCGTGGTCCCGGCCGGCGGCGGCTCGAGGAACTCTCCCGACATCACGGAGTCGCCGACAACCGATTGGCCGGCGAGGTTCTTGTTCAGGATGTGGATCGTCACGGCGCTCGCGAGGAACACCGCGGCGGTCACGCCCGTGAATCGATTGATGCCCGACGAGCCGACGCCGAACGTCGCTTGGCCGGACGTGCCGAGCGCGTCGGTCAAGCCGCCGCCCTTGCCTTCTTGGAGGAGGATGACGACGACCAGGACGATCGCCGCGAGCACGAAGAGGATGTAGAGGGACGTGATGAGGAGTTGCATGGCGATGGATCAGCGGAATTCGAGGAGCGGCAAGAAAGTCTCGGCCTTGAGCGAGGCACCGCCGACCAGGCAGCCGTCGACTTCGGGGACGGCCATGAGCTCTTTGACGTTGTCGGGTTTGACGCTACCACCGTACTGGATCCGCACGCTCTCTGCGACCGACTCGGTGTAGAGGCCCGCGAGGACCCCGCGGAGGTAGCTGTGCACGGCTCCGGCCTGGGCCGGCGTCGCGTTGTGGCCGGTGCCGATGGCCCACACGGGCTCGTACGCGATCGTGACCGAGCGCAGCGCGCGCGCGTCGACGCCGGCCAGGCCGTTCTTGAGCTGCGCGCCGACGACCTTCTCGGTGCGGCCGCCTTCGCGCTCGGCGAGCGTCTCGCCGACGCACAGGATCACGCCCAGGCCCTCGGCGAGCGCGGCCAGCGCGCGGCGATTGATCAGCGCGTCGCCTTCGCCGTACACGTGGCGCCGCTCGGAGTGGCCGACGATCGCGAACGTCGCGCCGACGTCGAGCAGCATCGCGGCGCTCACCTCGCCCGTGAACGCGCCGGACTTCTGGTCGCCGCAGTTCTGCCCCCCGACCTGGATCGGCGAGCCGGCGAGCGCGTCCACCACGTCGCGCAGGTACACGAACGGCGGGCACACCGCGCAGTCGATGTCGCTGCGCTGTCCGAAGCGCTCGCGGAGCGTCGCGACGAGCGCCAGCGCGCCCTTGCGGTCGAGGTTCATCTTCCAGTTGCCGGCGATGAAGGGTTTTCTCACGGCGAGCCTCTCAGACGGTCGCGGGGCGCTGCGTCGGCGCGATGAGCTTCCTGCGGTCGAGCGCGGCGATCGCCGCGGCGTCCGACGCGATCGCGGCGAACTCGTCGGGCGAGATCGCTTGCGCGCCGTCGGAGTGGACCTCGCTCGGGTCGGTGTGCACCTCGACGATCAACCCGTCCGCCCCGGCGGCGAGGCCCGCGCGCGCGAGCGGCCGCACGAGCTCCGCCCGGCCCGCCGCGTGCGACGGGTCGACGACGACCGGCAGGTGCGTCACGCGCTTCAAGTGCGCGACCGCGCCGACGTCGAGCAGGTTGCGCGTCGTGCTGTCGAATCCGCGCACGCCGCGCTCGCACAAGACGACCGCCGTGTTGCCGCGCGCGAGGATGAACTCGGCCGCGAGCAGGAGCTCGCGCACGGTCGCCGCGAAGCCGCGCTTCAGGAGCACCGGCGTGCGCGTCTCGCCGACCGCGGCGAGGAGCGGCGTGTTCGTCATGCTGCGCGCGCCGATCTGGAACATGTCGGCGACCGAGCCGACACGCTCGATGTCGCGCGGGTCGAGCACCTCGGTCACGATCCCGATGCCGACCTCGGCGCGCACGCGCTTCAGGAGCTCGAGGCCTTCGTCGCCGAGCCCTTGGAACGAGTACGGCGACGTGCGCGGCTTGAACGCGCCGCCGCGCAGGAGCACCGCGCCGCCGCGTTGCACGGCGCGCGCGATCTCGACCAGGCGCTCGTACTTCTCGACCGCGCAGGGCCCCGCGATGAGCGAGACCGCGCCGCGGCCGAACCGCGCCTTGGCGACGGCGACCTGGGTGTCCAGTTGACCGGCCGCGCGCTCGTGCAGCTCGCGCGCCGACCCGGCGTCGATCACCGAGTGGACGCCGGCGAGGTCCTCGAAGCGCGAGCGGTGCTCCGGCCGCCCGGCGCCGTCGAGCTCGAGGAGCTCGTGCGACGCGTCGAGGAAGTGCGCGCGGTACTCGAGCTCCCTGGCGACGGCCAGGATCGCTTCGATCTCTTGGCCCGGGAGGGCTCTGCGGAGTCGCACGAGCATCGTGGGAGGAGGGTCCCTCGCGGAGTCCGAGCCCCGGCGAGACCCCGCCAGAATGGGCCAACAATA
>CAZQHA010000032.1:0-16440 GCA_964592795.1 uncultured Planctomycetaceae bacterium
CGCGGCGCGCGGTACTTCGCGCGTGCCGCCCCGCGCGCCTCCCCGGTCGCGCCGAGCTCGAGCGCGAGGGACTTGCGGCTCGCCGTCGCGACGCTCGCGAGCCCGCCCAGCACGAGGAAGTAGATCGGGTTCACGAGTGCGTTCATCAGACAGTCCGCGAGGAACAGGCCGCCGACCACGCAGCACAGGCCCACGGGCTGCACGCGCGGATCTCGCCACGTGCGCGGCGGCAGGCGCCGGCACGCCGCGACCATCGGCACGAGGAACGCGCCGAGCAGCGCCGCGAGGCCGACCGCTCCGTACATGCCGAAGATCAGGATCCACAGGCCGTCGACGACGACGTGCGGCGAGCTCGAGTCGCTCGCGCCGTCGCGCAAGAGCGAGCGCCCGAAGCCGCCCCAGCCGAAGACGGGCTGCTCGAGGGCGCGTCTGACCAAGACGTCCTCCGCGTCGAAGCGGAACTGGATCGACTGCGCGCGCTCTTCGCCGAACGCGCGCGCGAGCTCGACGGCTTGCGCGCCGGACCACACGTCGCTCGCGCGCACGCCGACGTACAGAACCGGGATCGCGACGAGGCACGCGATCGGCACCGCCGATCGCGTCCAGCGCACGGTGACCAAGAGGCCCAAGCCGAGCGCGAAGAGCAGCAGGGCGCCCGTCGAGCGACACAGCACGGTCGTGGCGACGAGGATCGGAACGAGCACGGACATCGGCGTTCCGAAGACGCGCTTGATCGTGCCCGCGCGCCACAGGAGAACGCCGACGAGCGACGCCATCGCCATCCACAGGCCCAGCATCAGCCCGTGGTTCAGGAACACCATCGGACGGAAGCCTCCGTAGCGGATCGTCTGCACGAACTCGTGCTGGTGGTAGCCGTACGTGAGACGGTGCAGCTGCGGGCTGAAGCGCATCTCGAAGAGGCACAACGGCACGTACACGAGCCCGCCGACGAAGATGCCGATCGCGAGCAGGCGTTGACCCTTGAGGCCCTGGAAGTAGAGCCGACCGGTGAGGTAGGGGAGCCCGTACGTCACCGACTCGTGCAGCGCCGACGCCACGGCGTTCTTCAGCCCGAGCCCGTTCGTGAAGGACGTCGCGAGCGGGCAGAGACAGAAGACGAGGACCGGCAGATCGGTCCAGCGCGGCGCGAACCGCGCGAGCCGCTTCGAATCGAACAGCACGATGCCGGCCGCGACCGACAGCGCGATCGCGGTGATCTTGTTGAAGTTCGAGAAGAGGGGGAGGTCGAGGCTCGCGACCGGCAGGAACAGGAACCCTCCGATGTAGAGGCCGAGGACCGTTCTCGAGCTCGGGCGCCACGCCATCGCGCACAGCGCGACCAGCGCGAACGTGATCAGCGCGAAGGGGACGGTCGGACTCACGGAGAGACTGGGGGGATCGATCGGACTCCTGCGGGACCGCGCTTGAGCGCGACATTCATTAAGGATCCCCCTGCCGCGATCCGCGCCGGCCCTTTACGATGGCTCAATCCCCAGCCCGGCGGCTCGGCAGCGTCGGGTTCCCCCCCAAGCCAACGAGGAGACGCCATGGGCGGTCCAAGCCGGCCTCAATCGAGGCCGACGGTAGGTCGATTCTTTGGAATGATCGCCGCATTCGTGGCGTGCTGGCTGATCGTCAGCACGACGGTGCACGCCGCCCTGAGCACGCTCGAGCTCTCGGGCCTCGTCGTGACCGCGCCGGGCGAGTTCGCGACCGCCGGGCAGGCGGGCGGGCCGTTCCCGTTGCGATCCCGCACGTACACGCTGCGCAACTTCAGCGGCGAGTCGATCACCTGGGTCGGGTTGTCCGACGCCGACTGGCTCGATTTCCGACCCTCGGGCGGCGATCTCGAGCCGGGGGAGAGCGTGGACGTCGTCGTCCGCATCGACGCGGCCGCCGTGAACTCATTCGCGAACGGCGAGTACGCGGCCGACGTCGTCTTCAGGAACCTCGCCGCGGAGACGGAGGACCGCGTGCTGCCCTGCACGCTGTCGGTGAGCGCGCCCGAGCCGGGCCTGCGCGTCTTGCCCGGCGACGACTTCGACTCGAGCCAGCGCGTCGACCAGCCGTTCCGTCCGAGCAGCGCCACGTACACGGTCGTGAACACGAGCGCGGAGCCGATCGTCTGGCGCGCGTCCGCGTCGGAAGCGTGGTTGTGCCTGACCGATGCCGGCGGAGAGCTCGCGCCGGGTGAATCCACGCAGCTCGTCGCGTACATCGACCGCTCCGTCGTCCCCACGATGGGCGCGGGGAGCTACACCGGCTCGATCGACATCGCGAACGTGACCACGGGGATCGGCGGCACGTCGCGCACGTGCAACCTGTCGCTGTCGGCGACGTCGCCGTGCGCGATCAATCCGATGGTCGTCACCGACTGGACGACCGAGCAGCCGTTCAAGGACGCGTTCCGCGAAGGGCGCGGTTGGATCTCGCACTCGGGGTCGACATGGAGCTCGAGCATCCCGCTCGATCTCGACGCGAACGGCTGGGTGCGCTCGCTGCAAGCCAATCAACAAGCGGGAACGCTGATGTTCAACGGCAACAAGGGCCGTTATCCCGCGGGCCAGTACACGGTGCTCTACGACGGCACGGGCACGATCACGATCGGCCACGACGCGGTGATCACGAGCCAGCAACCCGGCCGGCTCAACCTGCAGGTCAACACGCCGAGCGACGCGGGCATCCACCTGAAGATCACGGCGACGAACCCGTCGAACTACATCAAGAACATCCGCGTCGTGATGCCCGGACAGCTCGCGACGTACGCGACGCAGCCTTTCCACCCGGCGTTCCTCGACATCATCAAGGACTTCAGCGTCCTTCGATTCATGGATTGGGGCCGCACGAACAACTCGCCGCTCGTGAATTGGGCCGACCGGACGACGCCGCAGAGCGCGTTCCAGTCGAGCGAGAAGGGCGTGTGCGTCGAGGGCATGGTCGCGCTCTCGAACATCGCGATGGCGGACCCGTGGTTCTGCATGCCGCACCGCGCGAGCGACGACTACGTGACGCAGTTCGCGACGCTGGTGCGAGACACGCTCGACCCCGCGCGCAAGGTGTACGTCGAGTACTCGAACGAGGTGTGGAACGGCCAGTTCTCGCAGGCGCAGTACGCGCAGCAGCAGGGCCTGGCCCTGGGCCTCTCGTCGAACGCGTTCCAAGCGCAGCTGCGCTTCTACTCGAAGCGCTCGGTCGAGGTCTTCAACATCTGGAAGGCGGTCTTCGGGACGCAATCGGGCCGCGTCGTGGGCGTGCTCGCCGGACAGGCTTCGAACCCGTGGACCGGCCAAGTGATCATGGACTGGCAGAACGCCTACCAGTCGGCCGACGCGTACGCCGTGGCGCCGTACTTCGGCGGGTCGCTCGGCAGCGCGTCGACGCAGTCGGTGGTGTCGACGTACACGCTGCCGGTCCTGTTCGAGCACGTGCGGACGAACATGCTCGCGACGATGGCGACGAACGCGACGAACGTGACGAACGCGACGACGCGCGGGCTCCCGCTGATCACGTACGAAGGGGGACAACACCTCGTCGGCACGGGCGGCGCGGAGAACAACCAGGCGCTGACGAACTTGTTCACGGCGGCGAACCGCGACCCGCGCATGGGAGCGATCTACGCCGACTACTTGAACCTGTGGAAGGCGCAGGGCGGGCAGCTCTTCGCGGTGTTCAACTGCGTGGACGCGTTCAGCAAGTGGGGCAGCTGGGGCATGCTCGAGTTCATGGACGCGAGCCGCATCCGGTCGCACAAGTACGTGGCGATCACGAACTTCGTCGCGCAGAATCCGAAGTGGTGGTAGTCGCGGCCATGGCATCGCGTGATCCTCAGGGATAGCGTGATGCCATGTGGATCGGCCTCGCGCTGACCTGTGCGACGCTCGCAGCGCCGGCTCCCCTCGAGAAGGCGATTCCCCGACTTTCCGATCAAGTCGATGCGTCGACGCTGGTGTGCATCGGCGCCGTGGACGAAGTGCTCACGGTGCCATTCCCGGATGGGATCGAGTCGAGCGATCGCGAGTTCGAATCGCGACGGGAGGACGAGTTCCGCTTCGCCCGGATCCGCGTCGAGCGAGTGCTCAAGGGCGATCCCAACACGAAAGTCGCCTTCCACGAGGCCTGGCCGACCTGGATATGCGACACGACATCGGATGAGACCGGCAAGCGGGCGCTGTTCCTTCTTGGACCCGGCGTGATCGCGGGGGCTCGGGCTGAGGATCGTCAGCGTGTCACACGCGCGCTCGGCTCGGACGTCGTCCTACGGAACGTCGGTTCGGGCGACGGAATCGTCCCGATTCTGCGCGATGGATCACACGAGTACGTCCAGCAGTGGAACTGGATCGATGCCTTGCGCGACCCCGAGCACCGCAAGGGGTCGAGCCTCGCTCGAGTCGTTGCTTGGATCGAAACGAGCGCGCGCTTCGCACCGGACGTCGTCGCTGTCCATGCGCGGTGCAATAAGCCGATCCCACTGGGTCCCGAAGCAGCGGACACCTTCGACCTGCGCATCCTTATAGACGGACGCCGCAGGCTGGCGCGGAAGCTCGGTGAGCGCGAGTGGGTCGTCGTCGATCGGATCGAGCCGACGCGGTGGGACAGCCTTCAACGGATGCTTCGCGACCTCGTCACACGATCGGAGCTCATCGGACAAGACACTCCGGGTTGGCATGCGAGGTCGCTGAGCGTGCAGATGGACGATCATCGACTCGAGTTCCGCCAGGGGTGGGAAGAAACGCTCAGCGGCTTCGACAGACGCGAGCAGCCAGGCGTGATCCGGTCGATCCGCGTCTGGGCGGCTCTCTGGAGCGTGCTCGATTGCCCGACGTGCACGGACCATCGCGCCGGCGACGAGCAGTACCTATTGGGCAGCAACCGGTAGTATGGTCTCCGTCTCGGAGATATCGAACTCGTGATCGCAACCGTCACGATCATCGGTGCGGCGCTGGCAACTCTCGCCGCTCCGTCGCCCTTTCGACGAGGGACACCGAATCTCACGTATCAGGTCGACGCAGCGGCGTTCGTCTGTATTGGAACCGTGGACAAGGTGTTCGCCGTGTCGTTCCCCGACGGGATCGATGCCGATGGCACCAAGTTCGAATCCCGATGGGAAACTTCGCTCCGGTTCGCCCGCATTCGCGTGGAGCGCGTGCTGAAAGGCAATCCCGGAACGACGGTCGTCTTTCACGAGGCATGGCCGACGTGGATGTGCGACGACACCAGCGACAGGACCGGCGAACGTAGCCTGTTTCTCCTCGGTCCGGGTGTGATAGCCAAGGCAAGTGGGAGTGATCGGAATCTTGCCGTCGATGCACTGGGCTCGGAGCTCATCTTGCGCAACGTCGGATCGGGCGATGGCATCGTTCCCATTCAACGCGATGGATCGCACGAGTACGTCGTCCAGTGGGGCTGGCCCGAGTCTCTGCGAGATCCGGACAGCGGGAAGGGTTGGAGCCTCACGCGCGTCCTCTCATGGATTGAGACAGCCGCACGGTTCTCGCCCGAGAGCTGTGTCGTCCACGCCTGCTGCAACGCGACCTTTCCCGTCGCCTCCGGGAGAACAGAGAGTTTCGACCTGCGACTCCTCGCGGACGGGAGTCGCCGGCTTTCCAAGAACCAAGGTGGATTCGTCGTCGTCGATCGAGTCGATCCACCGAGCTGGAACCGACTTCAGCTCGTGCTTGGCGGTGAACTCGTCGAAGCAGCGCAGACGATTGGAGACGAACCGGGAATGCCAGCTCGATCGCTCGCGATTCGCGTGAATGATCGGACCCTCGCGTTCCGGCAAGCCAGGGATCAATCCCTCGAATCGTTCGGCGAAGCGTCGCTGCTTGGACTGCAGCGAGCACTTCGCGCGTGGGCGGCGGTCTGGGACGTGCTCGATTGTCCGACCTGCACCGACCACCGCGCGGACGATGAGCGATTCATGTTGACCCAGAATCGGTAGCACCAGCGACTTCACGCGGATAGTCGGGTTCATGCTCGCGACCATCGCCCTGATCGGTGCGGCTCTGGCGCTTCTTCCCGAACCCTCACAACGGCCAAGGGCGCTGCCGGATCTCACGTATCAGGTGGACACTTCGACCTTCATCTGTGTCGGGATCGTGGAAGAAGTCAGCACGGTGTCGTTTCCGAATGGGATCGATCCGACGAGCAGTCTCGTCGCATTGCGATCGCAGCAAGAACTTCCGTTCGCGCGCATTCGAGTTGAACGAGTGCTCAAGGGTGATCCGCTAGCGAGGGTGGTCTTCCACGAGGCTTGGTCGACGTCGAGGCAGGACGCGACACGCGACGCCCTCGGTGAGCGCTGTCTGTTCCTCCTCAGCCCGGGCGTGATCGCCCGTGCGCACGCGTCCGTGCGGAATCGCGCCGTCGCTTCGTTAGGCGGAGACCTGATCCTGCGGAATCAGGATGGCGGCCATGGAATCGTGCCCATCCAACGAGATGGCGAACGCGAGCACGTCGTGCAACGGGGCTGGCCTGAGTCGCTACGAGACTCGGAGAGCGGCGTCGGGTGGGACTTGCGCCGAATCACACGCTGGATCGAATCCGCGGCCCGCTTCTCTCCGGAGGCCACAATGGTGCATGCGCGCCGCGATCTGCGCAGGTCTCAGTCAAGCGATTTCGACTTGCGCATCCTCCCGGACGGGAGTCGCAGGCTCGTGACGAACGGGAGCGGAACCGTGCGCGTCGACCGCATCGACCCGACGCGATGGGCGAGAGCGAAGGCCTTGCTTCGTCCTGAAATCGTCGCCACGGAGACGATCTCGGAGAGTATGGGGCAGCAGCGGGATTGGCGATCGCTCACGATCCGCGGAGACGACAAACGACTGAGTTTCCATCAGCGCATGGAGAGCTTCGACGGCTTCGGGGATTCCGATAGGGCTGGATTGCTTCGCGCTTTGCGCGCATGGGCCGTCGTATCGGAGTTGCTCGACTGTCCGACATGCGCGGATCACCGTGCGGACGACGCGCGGTTCCTCGAGGGGCGATAGTCAGGCCGACCGACGGAAGAGCTCCGCCAGCTTCGCGCCTTCCTTGCGCGAATCGTGCTGCTCGAGCACGCGCTCTCTGCCGCGTCGTCCCATCGCTTGCAGCTTCGCGGCTGGCGTGGTGACCGCCGCGCGCAGCGCATCGACGAGCGCGTCGGGTGATCCCGCGGGCACGAGCCATCCGTTGACCTCGTTCTCGACGAGCTCGGGGATGCCCGCGATGTACGTGCTGATCACGGGGCGGCCGAGCGCGAGCGACTCCATGAACACGACGGGGAGGCCCTCGTCGAAGCTCGGAAGCACCATCACCTGCGATCGCAGGATCTCGTCGCGCACGGCGACGCTTCCGAGCCAGCCGAGGATCTGGATGCGGTTCTCGAGCCCGAACCGGCGGATGTGCGCTTCCACCTCGGGCCGGAACTTCCCGTCGCCGACGAGCGCGATCTCGAAATCGAGCCCTTCCTCCGCGAGCACGTACGCCGCTTCGATCAGGACCAGGTGGCCCTTCTCGGGGTCGAGGCGCGCGACGCAAACCAGGCGCCGCTTCGTCGGGAACTCGCCCGGGGGCTCCTCGAGGAACGTCTCGTCGACGCCGCAGTGCACGAGCTGCATCTTCGACCAGTTGTGCGGCGCGGCGTCGCGGTAGAGCAGGCTGCGGCCGTTGTGGCTGATCGCGACGAGGAAGCGCGAGAGCTCGATCTTGTGCTGCAGCTCGCCGAACGGCGACAGCATCGCGAGCTCGGGGCCGTGCACCGTGAAGCTGAACGGCTTGCCGGACAGGATGTGCCAGATCGCGGCGACCGTCGCCGAGTTCGTTCCGAAGTGCGCGTGCACGTGCGCGACCGGGCGCGCGAGCGTCCAGCGCAGGAACACGCACGCCTCCATGAAGTACACGAAGTGGTAAGCGATGCCGCGGCTGCTGCACCGTCCCATCGCGAGCGCGTGCCACCAGGCGCGGAAGAACCGGATCGGACGCGTCACCGCGACCGCGAGCGCGCCGGCGAAGAGACCGAGCAGGCCTCGCGACAGGATCACGCGCGTCGCGGCGCGCTCGCGCGCGTCCTGCTCGTTGACGAGCGGCTCGTTCACGGCGCGGATCGAGTAGCGATCGACCTCGATGCCGAGCTCCTCGACCGCCTGGATCTCGCGCCAGATCCAGGCGTGGCTGATCTTCGGGTATTGATTGACGAGGTACGCGACGCGCATCGGACGCGCGGCGGCCTCCGCGTGACGCGGCGTCCGCTCGAGTGTGGCCTGCATCGTTTTCATCCTGCCTCCCGGAAGCGATCCGCCGGCGCCGGCTCGACCTCGCGCTCGGTGCGGACCCAGCTCGCGGACTTCCTGCTGGCACGCGCGATCGCGGGCAGGAGCGCGAGCTTCCACACGACGTAGCCCGGCGCGGCGAAGAGCGCGAGCCAGTCGCGCGCGCTCGCGCGGCCGACGATCAGCGCGGCGAGGACGTGGAGCGCGACGATCGCGAGTCCGAACGCCGCGTACGTCCGCGCCGGTGTCCATGGAATCGCGACCGTCGTCGCCAACAGCCCGACGTGCATCGAGAGCGGGAGGAGCGTGAGCTCGAGCAGCGGCTCGACGAGACGCCAGCGACCCGCCGCGACGTCGCGCAACAGCACCGGGATCGTCTCGCGCGCGACGCGCAGGCGTCCGCCTTCCCAGCGCGCTCGCTGCGAGCTCATCGCCTTGGTGTTCGTCGGCGCGGCGGCGGACACTTCGCTCGTCTCGATGAACGCGACGCGGCGCCCGGAGCGCACGAGCATCAAGTGGTACTCGAGGTCTTCCACGACCGAGCGCGCGGTGTACGGGACCGCCTCGAGCGTCCGCCGCGTCAGCGCGAACCCGTTTCCGAGGATGCCGGCGGAGAAGCCGCACGCGGCTCGGCCGCGCAGGCGCAGCACGTTGAACGCGAGCCACGCGATGTGCGCGAGGCGCGTCTTGATTGAGGCGCCCGCGTTGGCGACGGCGTAGCGCACCTGGACCGCGTCCGCGCCCGCGGCGACGGCCGCGCGGATTTCGCGCACGAAGGACGGCGCGACCCGCGTGTCGGCGTCGACGACCGCCAGCACCTCGAACCCGCGCGAGCACAAGTGGTCGAACGCGAGCTCGAGCGCGTACCCCTTGCCGCGCCGCTCCGCGTCGGCGCGGACGATCACCTCCGCGCCCGCGGCGCGCGCGGCGTCGGCGGTCTTGTCGCTGCAGTTGTCGGCGACGACGAGCACCGTGAACGGCGCGCCGCCGTCCTCGCACGCGCGCAGGCTCGCGACGCAGGCCGCGATGCCGGCTTCCTCATCGTGCGCCGGTACGACGATCGCCGTCGGGCCGACTCGCTCCGCCTTCGATCGACGGCGCCGCGACGGGAAAAGCCCCGCGATCGTGAGCATCGCGAGCTCGAACGTGCCCGGCAGCGTGAGCAGCGCGAGGCACGAGCCAGCGACGATCCAGACGACGTGCGCGGAGTCCATGGGGAAGCGCGCCCGTGCGCGCGAGAATCCCCTTCATCGGCCGGAACGAAGCTCCGGGCGTAGCCGCTAGTACGCGCCGCGCCGCGCCAGCACCGCGCCGGCCGTCTGCCACAGGATCTTGAGGTCCATGCGCCAGCTGCGGTGCCGCGCGTAGCGCGAGTCCATGCGCATCCAGTCCTCGAATCCGACCTGGCTGCGGCCGCTGACTTGCCAGATGCACGTCAGCCCGCCGGTGATCGACAGGCGGCGGCGCTGCCACGGCTCGTACTTCTCGACCTCGTCGAGCGTCGGCGGGCGCGGCCCGACGAGCGTCATGTCGCCGGCGAGCACGTTCCAGAGCTGCGGCAGCTCGTCGATGCTCCACTTGCGGAGGAACCGCCCGACCGGCGTGATCCGCGGGTCGTTCTTCATCTTGAAGACGGGGCCGTCGCATTCGTTCTGCGACATGAGCGCTTTCTTGCGTTCCTCCGCGTCGAGGTACATCGAGCGGAACTTGTAGAACGGGAACGGGCGGCCGCCCGCGCCGGCACGCATCTGCTTGAAGATGACCGGCCCCGGCGACGTGAGCTTCACCAGCGCCGCGACCACCGCGAACAGCGGCAAAAGCGCGACGAGGAGCACGCCGGCGACGACGACGTCGAGCGTCCGCTTCCACGCGGCCAGCGGGATGATGAGCTCGTCGTCGAGGCTCTCGACCGGGCGCAGGCCGGCCGCGTCGCGGATCTGCGACATCGAGAGCGCCGCCGCATCGGTCGGCGCCTCGCTGCGGCGCGGTCCCTTCGGCTCGTCGGGCGGCGTCTCGTCGGAGTCGTCGTCCCGCTTGCGCGCGACTTCCTTCGCCGCGCGCGACGAGGGATAGCTCAGGACCTTGCAGTCGAAGCGCAGCCCGGCCTCCGCGAGCTTCTTCAAGAGGTCGTCCGCAAGCACCCACGCCTGCGCCCCCGACGTGCACGGCAGGAGCGCGGCGAGCCGCTCGCCGTCGAGCCGCCCCACGAAGTCGCAGAAGCGAATCCGCTCGAGCAGGAGCTCGGCGAGTTTTTCGCGCGCCGAGGCGTCCTGGCCGTGCTCCACGAACACGACGACGGCAAAGCCATGGTGATGACGGTCCGCGAGCTCGCGCTCGCGCTGGACCATCCGTTCGAACTCCGAGGACGACAAGAGCTCGGGGAACGCCGTGCGCGCGGGCGCGGGGGCCTTCGCGAGGACCTGCTTCTTCTTGCGCTTGGTGCTCTTCACTTCTCGATCACTCCTTCGTGCGGGCGGCCTGAGCCGTTCTCGACGCGCGCCTGTCGAGCGGCGCGCGGACGGCGAGCGGACGTGGACCGAAGGCGTATCGGACGAGCGCGGCGGCGAGGCGCAGGTCGGCGCCGATCGCACCGAGGTGGACGAGCACGCGTCCAAGGGCTGATTCGATCCTCATCACTCTCCTCCTTCGAGTGCGAGCACAGCCGCGTCGGGGGAAACCACGAATGGCGATATCCTTGCGATCGGCGGGCGATTCCTCGTGCGCCGGAAAAGTCTTCGCGCGCGCGTCAACCGGAAAAAACAGCGTGCTGCACGGCCAAGAGCAGGTTCGTCGCGCCGTGCGCGACCACGGCGTCGACGAGCTTCCCGCGCCGCATGTACGCGGCCGCGTAGACGAGCCCGCACAGCGTCGCCGCGACCCAATCGTCGTGCATCGCGCCGAACGCGAGCGACGACACGAGCCACGGAGCGAGCGCGAACGCGCGCGGGTCGACGCGCTCGAAGTTCGCGGACGAGAGCCGCCGGTACAGGTAGCCGCGGAACGCGAGCTCCTCGACGATCGGAACGATCACGAACGAGCCCAGCGTCCCGAACACCCACCGCGCCGCGATCGCGACGGTGGAAGTCGATTCCACGTCGCTCCACGGCGCCGATGTCGGCGCGTCGCATCCGATCCAGATCGCCCACGCGAGCGCGGCGCAGACGAGCGCGCTGGGCGCGATCTCGAAGTCCATCGACGCCGCGCCGCGCGACACGGTGGCGACCACGAGCATCGCGACGACGACGCGCAGCGGGTAGACCGCGGCGGGCTCCTCCGCGAACGCGCTGCTGACGAGCGCCGTGGCGACGAGGGCCAGGAGCGGCAGCAAGTACGCCGCCGTCGGGTTCTCCGCGTCGACCGTCGGCGTCGCCGGGAGTCGCCTCGCGAAGTACGGCGTCCGCGTGCCGATCGCGACGCAGCCCAAGGCGACCGCCGACACGAGCGGCCAGCCCGCGTACACGTGGAAGCCGTCGATCGCCATCTTGGGCGAGACGAGACCTCCGATCGCGACGAGCGCCGCGACGCGCACGCCGTTCAATAGCCAGACGACCGCGCAGCCGATCGGCAGGAGGACGAGCGATCTTGGGAACCGCAGCCGATCGCGGCAGATCGCCAGGAACGCGGAGAAGAAGATCAGGAACAGGCCGACGCCCTCGTATCCCGAGCAGTACTTCGTGACGACGACCTCGAAACCGTGGAGGCCCAGCACGAGCGCGTCCTGGTCCAGCAGACAATCGTCGAAGAAGGTCGAGAGCAGCTGGTAGGCGAGCATCAACGTGCCATGCGCCAGCGGTTGCCAGAACGGCCACGTCGATTCCGTGAGGCGGTACCCGAAGTAGCCGAGACTGCCGACCGCGATGCCGCTCGCGACCGTGAGCCGCACGCGCCACGCGGTCCGCGCGAGCTCCGCGAGCGGCAGGACGGCGGCGGCGAGCGAGAGCGGAATCAGAGCGCCGCAGAACCACCACGCGAAGGTCAGCGTGATCTCGAGCACCGCGGCGGGCTCGGGACCCTCGAGCAGGGCCCGGCTGACGGCGCCGAATGCGACGCCGGCGGCGAGGTTCGCGAGTACGAAGGGCCACAAGCGCCGCGGCAGCGCGGCGTGCGTCGCGAGGAGACACAGCTCCTCGCGCAGCTTCACTCCGCCGAGCGCGAAGACCGCCGCCGCGCACGACAGCACGAACGGCGTCGCGTGACGCGTCGAGCGAACGATCGCCGCCCACGGCGACGTGCGCAGGTCGAGCGCATCGGTCGTGAACCGCTCGCGCAGGAGCCACAGCTCGCTCAAGGCGAGCGCGGCGAGGCACGCGGAAAAGAATTGCAGCCCGAGCGCGCGGGCTCGGGCGTGCGTCTGGACGGATGCGGCGGCGGAGGACACGGCGCGTGCGCGTCGTATCGACCAACCGTCCGCGGCTCTATGACTGCGGCACGCGTTTCCTGCCGCCCAGCAGCACGAGCGTGCCGCCGATGATCAGGAGCGTTCCGCCCGCCAGCAGGCTCGGGTCGATCTCGGGAGCGCCGAGCTGCTTGCTGGGCGGGCCCTTCTGGTTGCTGGTCGGCGGCGGCTTGTACTTCTTCGGCGGCTTCTTCCAGCCGGCCGACGCATCGGTGCTCATCACCAGCGTGAGCACGGCTGCGGCGAACGCGCCGCGTCGGAGCGTCCGAGCGAGCATCGAACCAGTCGATTTCATGTCTTGCACTGCTTTCCCCAGTTGAAGGCGATGTGATCTTGCGAAGTGGCTCGCGGAGCCGGATTTCACCGCCGATGGAACAACCCTACCGCGAATTCGGCGGGCAAGTCGGAGCGCGGCCGGTCGATTCGTTCGGCGACGTCGAACGGATTTCGCACCGCGGGAAAGTTGTGCAGCACTTCGGACGCGCGCGGCTCGTCGCCGACAAGGCGGAGTGGTCCACGACGACGGCTCGCCCGCGGCTTCGATCAAGATGGCGCTGATCGCGTCGTCGGGCGGCCACTTGTTCGAGCTGTGCTGCATCCGCGGCGTGTGGGAGGAGCGCGATCGATTCTGGGTGTCGTTCCCGACGCCCGACGCGCAGTCGCTCCTCGCCGACGAGCGCGTGTACTGGGCGCACTACCCGACGAATCGGAACGTCACGAACCTCGTCAAGAACTCGTGGATGGCGTGGAAGATCCTTCGGCGCGAAAGGCCCGACGTGATCTTGTCGACGGGCGCGGGCGTGGCCGTTCCCTTCTTGTTGCTCGGGCGGCTCTTGGGCATGCGCACCGTCTACCTCGAGTCGATCACGCGCATCTCCGAGCTCTCGCTGTCGGGCTACCTCGTGTACCCGTTCGTGCACACGTTCCTCGTGCAGTGGGAGGAGCTGTCGAAGAAGTACCGTCGCGCGCAATTTCAAGGACGCATCCTGTGATCACCGTCATCACCGGCACCGAGAAGTTCTCGTTCCACCGCATGATCGAGCAGATCGACGAGATCGCGAAGAAGACCGAGCTCGCCGAGGAGTTCTTCCTGCAGATCGGCGCGTCGAAGTACGAGCCGTCGGCGTGCGAGTGGAAGCGGTTCGTGCAGTTCCGCGAGATGGTCGAGCGCATCCAGAAGTCGGAGGTCGTCGTCTCGCACGCCGGCGCCGGGACGACGCTCTTGTGCCTGCAGCAGGGCAAGCGGCCGATCGTCATGCCGCGGCAGAAGAAGTTCGACGAGCACGTCGACGATCACCAGGTCCTGTTCGCGCAGAAGCTCGCGGAGCGCGGGCTCGTGCGCCTCGTGCTCGACGAGATCGAGCTCGACCGCGCCGTCCGCGACGCGCTCGAGAACCCCGCGCCGATCGAGCGGCGCGCGAGCGCGGGCGAGGTCGTGTCGTTCCTCGAGGGCGTGCTGTCGGAGATCGAGCGCTCGCGACGCCCGAGCGCGGCGTAGATCAGACCGCGCGCCCGCTCTCGGCGGCACGGCGCGGCGGCGATTCCATTCCCTTCAGGAACGTCGCGGCGACCTCCGCGGATTCCTCCGCGCGCGCGCGCGGCGAGCGCCAGGCGAGCAGGACGTTCTTCCGGAGCTGCATCGCCGCCTGCTGCGCGTCCTTGCCGTTGGCGTCGACCTCGAGCAGTTGCCGGAGGCCTTTCGGGTGCAGGGCGAGCCGGATCCGGTCGACCGCCGCGGTCTGGAACAACGCGAGAAAGCCCTTCGTCAGCGCGACCTGCGACATCGGATGCAGCCGCGCGATCCCGTTGCGCCACTGCTGTCGCTCGCTGACGAGCAGCACGTGGTTGAAGATGAACTTGTTCGTCCGCATGGACAGCGCCTTCTTGGCGACCGTGCGGTTGACGAGCTGATCGAGCTCGGTCAGCGTCGGATCCGACTTCAGCCGCGGGACGAGCTCCCACCGCTCCTCGGAGATGAATCGGTCGGCGTTGAGCTCCCAGTAGAGGTGTCCCAGTCCCTTGGCCCGCGCGTAGCGCGCGACGTGATACGGCACGAAATGGTTGTGCGCGATCGTGTCGGCGGCGAGGTGCGAGAGGTAGCCGAGGATGAACGCCTCTTCGCGGTCGGTGGAAGAGAGCCCGCGCATGTCGTCGATGATCGACCAGCGATGGCAGTGGCTGTACGCGCCGCCGTACGCCTTGAAGTTGATGATGTCCGCCGCGAGGTTCCCGTACAGGTACGCGGGGCGCTCGGCCTCGATCAGCCGGGCGACGTGCGACGGGAGCAGCTCCTTGCGCCGGCGCAGCACGCGCTCCGCGAACTCGAGGTGGTGACCGGGGCCCCACGCCGCCGAGAGCAGCGCGGCGAGCAGCACGGACGAGAGGAGCAAGGCCAAAAGCATCGCGGCTTTCCGTCTAAGCCATCATCCCGGATCTTTGTCGAACGGAAAGCGTTCGTACTCGAGCGACCATTGCGCGGGAACCCGCAAGCACTCCCGGTAGCGACGCGCGGGGTCGAAGAAGAGGCCGCCGAGCTCTCCGGTCTTCCAGCCGAAGTCGACCGCGAACGGCGAGATGCCGCGGTCGGGGCCGAGCGGGCCGCTGAACCGGTCGCCCTCGTGGTACCGCGGCAGATCGATCGACACCCGCGCGTCGCGGTAGGGGACGCACCCGTCGAGCAGCCGGCCCTCGCCGGTGAGCTCGCCGCGCGCGAGCGCGGGCCAGAGCTTCACGGTCGTCGACTCGAGCTGGTACGCGACGGTCGCGGGCGCGGGCAGCGCCGGCTCGGACACGGTCTCGCCGGCGCGGGCGGGCCGGAACACGACACCCTGCCGTCGAAAGCGCGCCGCCCCGTCGCGGTCGACGTCGACGCGCGAGCGCCGGTCGCGCGCGCCGTAGATCCCGTGGCCCTTCGACTCGACGAACACGGCGGCGTGCCGGCCGGACGCGCTGGGCCGCCCGTCTTCGTCCACGAGGAGGAGCTCGCCGCGGATCCGCTCGCGCCCGTCGCCGAACGGGGAGTCCGGCGGAACGTACACGCCCCCGCAGTAGTGCGCCTGCGCGAAGAGGAGCACCACCGCCCCGCTCTCCTTGTCGACGACGACCTGCAGGTTCTCGCCGTCGCCCTCGTGCGTCATGTGCACGCCCAGGTCGAACGTCTCCCAATCGCGCGGATGGAACGCGTGGTACGTCAGGAACCAGTGCGTTCCGCTCTCGATCACGGCGTAGTACAAGGTGGGCAGGAGCTCGAACCGCGCCAGGTTCTCCCAGTTGTTCCCGCCGTCCATGTCGCCGTCGAAATCGACCGGCGCGAGGAGATCCTGCCGGCCGCGCGACGCGTGGACTTCGTGGTAGACGAACGGCGCGTAGCGGGTCGCGAGCGCGAGATCGGCGTCGACGACGGGTGAGCCCGTGGCGCGCCGCAGGGGATCCTCGCGCAGCGCTCCCCGGCACGCGTTCAGGGGCACGATCACGGACGCGACGAGCATCGCGAGCGCGCCGCCGATCGCGCGGCGCGGCTTCACGCGACCTTGCGGCCGACGACCACGAGCTTCTTGCCGAACAGGACCGCGGGCGACAGCGCGACGCGCGCGAGCTCCCGCTCGACGATCTCCGGCGGCGGCTCGCGCCGATGGCGCTCGGACCACTCGCGCCCGCGTTTCAGCGTGTACCGAGTCGCGAGCCAGAGCGCCGGATACAAGATCGAGAGCGCGGCCGAGCTCGCGCTCACGGTGGTGCTGCGGACGCTATAGAGCTCGAGCCCGACGAACCTCAGGATGTAGCGCAGCCGGAACG
>CAZQHA010000033.1:0-16383 GCA_964592795.1 uncultured Planctomycetaceae bacterium
CGTTTCCTTCGGGGTGATGATCTGACCCGACTCGTCGACGGACGCGGTGCTCTTGCACTTCGGGAAACCCGTGCACGCCAGGAATCGACCGCGCTTGCCGGAGCGAATGACCATCGGCTTTCCGCACTTCGGGCAGACGTGCTCGGTCTCGACGATCTCGCTCTTCTCGCGCGGGCCGTCGAGCGGCGTCGTGTTCTTGCACTCGGGATAGCGCGAGCACCCGAGGAACTTCCCGCGCTTGTTGTAGAGGATCGCCATCGGCGCGCCGCACTTGTCGCACGTGCGTTCCGAGAGCTGCGGGTTCAGCTTCAAGTTCTTCATCGCCTTCTCGGCCTTGTCGAGATCGGCGGAGAAGACGTCGTGGAACTTCCGAACGACGCCCACCCATTGCTTGTCGCCGTTCTCGATGCGGTCGAGGTCGGCCTCCATGCTCGACGTGAAGTCGGTGTTGATCACGTCGCCGAAGTGATCGACGAGCTGATCGGTCACGATCTCGCCCAGCTCCGTCGCGGTGAAGCGGCGGCTCTCCAGGTTGACGTACCCTCGGTCCTGGATCGTCGAGATGATCGTCGCGTACGTCGACGGACGGCCGATGCCCTTCTTCTCGAGCTCCTTGACGAGCGTCGCTTCCGAATAGCGCGGCGGCGGTTGCGTGAAGTGCTGCGTGGCGTCGATGCGCTCCGGCTTGTAGCTCCTGTTGAGCGCGAGCGACGCGGGGAGCTTCTGGTCCTCGCGCTCGCCGCCCAGGCTGAAGACGCGCAGGTGGCCGTCGAACACCTCGACTTCGCCTTGCGCGACGAAGCGCGCGTTCCCGTGCTCGAACACCGCGGTCGTGATGGTCGCCAGCGCGGGCTTCATCTGGCTCGCCACGAACTTGCTCCAGATCAGCGTGTACAGCTTGAGCTGGTCGTTGCTGAGCGCGGACTTGATCGAGTCGGGCGTGCGGGACGCGTCGGTCGGACGGATCGCCTCGTGGGCTTCTTGCGCCGCCTTCGCGCGGGTCGTGAAGAAGTTCGGCTTGTCCGGCAGATAGCTCGCGCCGAAATCGCGCTGGATCACGTCGCGCACCTGAGCGAGCGCGTCTTCGGCGACACGCACCGAGTCCGTGCGCATGTACGTGATGAGTCCGACGAGACCTTCGCCGGGCACCTCCACGCCTTCGTACAGCTGCTGCGCGACCATCATCGTCTTGCGCGCCGAGAAGCGCAGCATCGTGGACGCCTTCTGCTGCAGCTGGCTGGTCGTGAACGGAGGCGTCGGACGGCGTGTCTTGGGCTTGGCGTCGATCTCGGAGAGCACGAGCGCGTCGCCGCCGATGCGCTTGACGAGCTCCTCGGCGCGCGCCCGGTCCAGGTTCTTGTCGATCCGCTCTTCGCCCAGGCGCCGGAGCTCGGCCTGGAACGCGTCGCCGCCCTCCGTGAAGTGCGCCGTGACGCGCCAGTACTCCTCCTTCACGAACGCGCGGATCTCCTTCTCGCGCTCGACGATCAATCGCACCGCGACCGACTGCACGCGCCCAGCGGAAAGGCCCTTCGCGATCTTCTTCCAGAGCAGCGGCGAGAGCTTGTACCCCATGATCCGGTCGAGCACGCGCCGCGCCTGCTGCGCGTTGACCTTCGCCATGTTGAGCTTGCCGGGGTGCTGGAACGCGTCGAGGATCGCCTTCTTCGTGATCTCGTTGAACACGACGCGGAACACCTTCGCGTCCTCGACGCCGAGCGTCTCGGACAGGTGCCAGGCGATCGCCTCGCCCTCGCGGTCGAGGTCGGGCGCCAGGAAGATCTTCGGAGCGCTCTTGGCGAGGCGGCGCAGCTCGCTGACGAGCTTCGCCTTGCCGCGGATCGCCGAGTAGTCGGGCTCGAACTCGTGCTCGACGTCGATCCCGAACTTGCCCTTCGGCAGGTCGCGGATGTGGCCCATCGAGGCCCGGACCACGTACTCGGAGCCGAGGTACTTGTTGATCGTCCGCGCCTTGGCGGGGCTCTCGACGATCACGAGGGACTTGCCGCGTCCCTTGGGTGCCGCCTCGTTCGCCTCGTCCGCGGGCTCTTCCGGCGTCTCGTCCTCGCGCTTGGCGCGCTTCGTCCGAGTGCGGCGGACCGCGGGCTTGTCCGATTCAGCTGAGCTCATGTTGGGTGTGCGGCCGGATTGGGCTGCGAGCGGGCCGCGGGGCAATAAATAGGGAAGGGAAGGAGCGAGTCAAGGTCGGAAGGCGCGGGGCAGAGCTGAAGGGCCGCTGGGCGCGGACGTCGCGAGCATTGATCCCAAGCCCCGGCCAGCATGGGGTTTATGACACTTTCCGGAGACGAGCTCGGACCGCGCCGCGGCGCGGATTGCAACCGACTGTTAATCGCTTGCGGCCAAACGATTTGAACTCGGCCGCAGCACGGTGCGCTCCAAATCACTCGCGTTCCGTGTCGAGCTCGACCTCGATCATGCGGTCCTCGCGTGCGCGCGCGCGATGCACGCGCACGCACGCGGCGAGCCCGTCCGTGTTGCGTCCGTCGGCGACTTTGAAGTGCCATCCGTGCCAAGGACAGGTCACCTCGCCGTCCTGCACGACGCCGTTTCCAAGGCTCGCGCCCTCGTGCGGGCACTCGTCGTCGAGCACGCGCGGCTCACCGTCGACGCAGAACACCGCCAGCCGGTAGCCCTCGATCTCGACGACGCGCCCCGTCCCGTCGTCCGGCAGCTCGTCGAGGGAGATCAGCGCACGCCAACTCGTGCGCGTTTCGCGGGTGCGGCTGCAATGGCTCTCCATGCCTGCGAGTCTGCCGAACCGGGAGCTCGAATCACAGCGATGCGCGCGCGGCGAACCCTGTCTAATCTCTTCCACGGATGATCCTCTCGAAGTACTCGGAGGTCGCTGCGGACGGTGCGTTCTGGTCGAGCTTCGACTGCCGCCGGATCGTCTTCGTCTCGTTCGAGACGACGGGGCCCGACCCCGCGTACGACGGCATCCTGCGCTTCCGCGCCGAGCGCCGCGGGGCGGACGGCACCGAGCGGTTCGATCGGTTCTGCAATCCGTTCGCGGACGCGCCCGAGCGCTGGGACGGCGATCCGGCTCTCCGGAGGATCGCCGAGCCGCTGCGGGCGGCGGCTCGATGCGCGCCACCGCTCGAGGACGTCTGGCGCTCGCTCCGCGAGTTCACGGGCGACTGCCGCGTGGTCGGAAGCCGCATCGAGTCGGTCGAGCCGTGGGTCACCCACCTGGACCGCCGGGGCGAAGCGCCGCTCTGCATCGGCGTCGCCGAGATCCGCGGCCTGTTCTACCCGGGCCGCGACGGTCTGCGCGCCGTTCGCGGCCCGGCTTCGGGCGAGGATCCGGCGGAGCTCCGGGGCGCATTGCGCGAGCTCGTGCTCCAACTGTGCGGCGAGGATCTCGACTTCCTGGCGCTCGCGGTCGCCGGCTACGCCCATGCGTGGCGGGAGCTCGCGGCCAGCTCGCCGCGCGCCGCCGAGCGGTTGCGTTTCGCGTTCGCGCTCGTCGACCAGCCGCGGGCGTGGTGCGCCGACGAGCCGGAGGCGGCGGAGGGACGGCTGCGCGCTGCCGCGCGCTCGAACGCGGGCGTCGACGATCTGCTCGAGTCGCTGCGGCCGCGATGCGCCGTGCTCGGTGCGGGGCTCGATTCCGTGGACACGGTTGCCGTCGACCGCGAGGAGGCCGCCCCCTTCGATCCCACCGATCTCGCGCTGCTCGACGACGTGTTTCGCACACGTCTGCCCACGCAGTTCGCAGCGGAATCGGGCGCGCCTCGCGAGGCCTGCTACCGCTCGGGACAGCACGCGGTCGCCCGCGACGTCGCGTCGACGCTGGGTTCGAAGAGCCTCTTGCTCGTGCATGCCCCGACCGGCACGGGGAAGACGCTCGCTTATCTCGTGCCGGCGATCTTGTGGTCGCTCCGGAACGACGTGCGCGTCGGGATCGCGACGTACACGCGCGCACTGCAGGACCAGGCGATGGAGCGCGAGCTGCCGCGCGCGATGGCCGCGCTCGAGGCGGCCGGGTTCACCGCGAAGGCGCGCGTCCATCGGCTCAAGGGTCGCGAGAACTACGTCTGCTGGCGCGCGCTGCGGGGGGCCGCGCCCACCGCGTCCGACGACGGCGAGACGTGGCTCGCGTGGACGATGCTGGCGCTCTTCGCGGCGACGGATCCGGAGGGCGACCTCGACCGGCTCCCGCAGCGCGCGATCCTGCCGCTCGAGAGCACCGTGGAGATGCAGGGTCGCCTGCGATCGCTCGTGCGCGACGCGCGAGCGCACACCGCCTGTTGCACCCACCGCGAGGACCGCGCCACGTGCGGCGCCGAGCTCGCGCGCAAGCGCGCCGAGCGAAGCCACGTCGTCGTCACGAACCAGACGCTGTCCTTGCTGCGGCCCGAGTTCTTCAAGCACGTCGTGTTCGACGAATGCGAGCACCTGCACGACCAGGCGCTGAACGCCTTCAGCCATTCGCTCTCGCTCGCGTCCGTGCGCGCGCTCCTGCTGCGCCTCCACCATCCCGGAGGTCCGGGCGGCCGCCGCTCGCGCGCCGTCCTGGACAAGCTCGCGAAGCTCGTCGTCGAAGGATCGCCGACGTTCGCATCGGTTGCGTCCGCGCTCGCCTCCTGGAGCGACCTGTCGAACGCCCTCGCGCGCCTCGAGCGCGCGATCGACGCGTTCGAAGCGTGGCGCGACGACGCGTTGCGCGACCGAGACGAGCGCGACAGCCATTCGCTCCTGCGCGAGTACGCCGCGCGCGCCGACGCGGGCGAGCTGCAGGGCAGCCGCTGTGCGTTCACCGACCACGGCAACGAGCTCGACGCGTCGCTGGCCTCGATCGCGGAACGACTCGACGAGCTGCCTCTGCGCGGCGTCTCCGCGATCCGACGCGGGATCGAGCTGGCGCGGATCGATCTCGGCGAAGTCCTCCGCGCGATCGAAGCGTGGTATCCGCTCGACGAGAACGGCCCCGCGTTCCGCCCGAGCGTGTTCTACGACGTCGAACGCGATCCGCGGGGGGAGCTGGCGCTGGTCGCGAGCGTGCTCCTGCCGCACGAGTACCTCGGCAGCCAGTACTACCCGCAGCTCTCGACCGGGGTCTTCGTCTCCGCGGCGGCGTGGCTGCAAGAGAGCTTCCAACCCGCCGTGCGCTACCTCGGGCTCGATCGCGCGGCGCATCCGGGCGAGCACGAGGACCGACTTCCGTCGGTGGTCCGCACGGCGCGCGCGCCGGAGGTGTTCGACTACAGCCGCGTGCTCGTCGCGGTGCCGCGCGACGCACCCGCGGTGAGCACCGACAAGCGAGCGTTCCTCGACTACGTGAGGCGCTTCGTCGCGTTCCTCGGCGAGCGCACGCGCGGTCGCATGCTCGTCCTCTTCACGAATTCGCAGGATCTGCGGCAGGTCGGCGAGGAGCTCACGGGCTTCTTTCGCGCGCGGCGGATCCCGCTGCTCTTCCAGAACATGGACGGCGCGAGCAAGGAGGAGCTCGGCGACCTGTTCCGCGAGCGAGTCGATTCCGTGCTGCTCGGTGTCGACACGTTCTGGTACGGCGCGGACTTCCCCGGCGAGACGCTCGAGTACCTCGTGATCGTCAAGCTCCCCTACGGCGTGCCCGATCGCTACCACCACGCCCAGTGCGCCGCGATGGGGGCGGGCGAGCAGCGCAGCCGCATCTACCTTCCGCGCGCGATCGCGAAATTCCGGCAGGGCTTCGGCCGCTTGATGCGCCGCGTCAGCGACAGGGGCTGCGTGTTCATCCTCGACGGCCGCGTGCTCGATGCGCGCCACCGAATGTTCCTGCGCGAGCTGCCCCTCGAGGGCGCGTTCGAGCGCGGAGACCGCCCGCCGTCGGGCGCGCGGCTCGTGCGCGGCGAGACCTCGCGCTGCGTGTACGAGGCGCTCGCGCACATGGGTGTCGTCGAGGACGTCGCGAGTCGGGAGCTCGGCTTCGACTTCGACGGCCGGGGCCAGCGCCCCGCGCCGCCGGATGCGCCGCGGCGCGTCGATCCGTTCGTGCCGCCCGCGCGCCTCGACATCCCGCTCGGAGACTTACCTTTTTGAGCTCACCCGAGAGATGGATCGACGTGCGCGTGCTCGCGCCCGCGGGGTGGGCGGAGCTCGTCGCGGAAGCGCTCTGCGTCGAGCCGTGCACGACGATCGCCTTCGGGCGCAGTTCGCTCGCGGCCGAGCCCGCTCCCGAAGGCTTCGATCTCGTGCGCACGTGCTATCTGGCGCGGCACGATTCGCCGGCGCTGCGCGCGGAGATCGTTTCGCGGATCACGGCGCTCGCCGGGCTCGCGGACGCGCCCGAGCTGGCCGAGCTCCGCGTCCAGTTCCGCGACCTCCCGGCCGAAGACTACGCCAGCTCGTGGAAGAAGACTTGGAAGCCCTTCCGCGTCGGACGCCTGTGCGTCGTGCGGCCCGACGGCGTGCAGCGTTTGCGCGCGGACGACGTGCGCCTCGTGCTCGAGCCCGGCGGCGCCTTCGGAACCGGCCGCCACGCGACGACGCGCATGTGCCTCGCGCTCGTGCAGCAGCACGTGCGCACGGGCGCCCGCATCGTCGACGCCGGCTCGGGAAGCGGCATCCTCTCGGTCGCGGCGGTCGTGTTCGGCGCACGCGCCGCGCTGGGATTCGACGTCGATCCGAACGCACTGGTCTACGCGCGCGAGCTCGCCGCCATGAACGGCGTGCAAGATCGCTGCGAGTTCGTCACGGCCGGCTTCGAAGCTCTGGCCAATCACAAGAGCGAGTTCGACGCCGCGATCGCGAACATCTACTCCGACGTCATCCAGGAGCACGCTTCGACGCTCTGCCGAGCGCTCGCGCCCGGCGGGTGGTTCGCGTTCAGCGGCTGCCCGGTGCAGCACGTCGAGAAGACGTCGGCTGCGATCCGCGCCGCGGGCCTCGCGATCGACGACGTGCTCGTCCGCGGCCGCTGGCACACCTATTTCGGACGCAAGGGACGCTAGGCTCGCGCCCGTGAGGATCCTCTTCCTGTCGCAGCGCGTCCCCTATCCACCCAATCGCGGGGACAAGATCACGACGTGGCGACTCGTCGAGCGGATGAAGCGGGCGCACGACGTCACGTGCATCGCGTTCGCGCACGACGAGCGCGACATCGAGGCGGCGGAGACGCTGACGTCGCTCGGCATCGAGACGCGCTGGTTCCCGTACGAGGACCGCAAGGCGAAGCTTCGCTCGCTCCCGCTGCTCCTCGGCAAGACGCCGTTGACGCTCGGCGTGTACGGCTCGAGCGAGCTGCAAGCCGCGGTCGACGAGCGCATGCCGAAGGCGGACCTCGCGTACGCGTATTCCTCGTCGATGGGCGCCTTCCTCGAGCCGCACGCGGGCAGGCCGCGGATCATGCACTTCGGCGAGCTCGACTCGGACAAGTGGCGGCAGTACAGCCAGACGACGCGCTTCCCGATGAGCTGGGTCTACCGGCGCGAGGCGAAGACGCTGCTCGAGTTCGAGAAGCGCGTCGCGCATTCGTTCAGCGCGAACGTGCTCTGCACACCGGTCGAGGAGGAGCTCTTCCAAGACCGCATCCCGGGCGCGCCGACGACCGTCTTGCGCAACGGCGTCGACCTCGAGCACTACCGCCCGTCCGACGAGCCGCGCGACCCGATGAGCATCGTGTTCACGGGCGTGATGAACTACTACCCGAACGTCGACGCGGTGCGCTTCTTCGCGCTCGACGTCCTGCCGCGCGTGCACGACAAGCTGCCCAAGGCGAAGTTCACGATCGTCGGCGCGCATCCGACGAAGGAAGTGCGGCGGCTCGCGAAGCGCAAGGGCGTCGAGGTCACCGGCTTCGTGCCCGACACGCGCGACTACTTGCGGCGCGCGTCGGTCTCGGTCGCGCCGCTGCGGATCGCGCGCGGGATCCAGAACAAGGTCCTCGAGGCGATGGCGATGGGCGTCCCGGTCGTCGGCACGAAGAGCGCCACCCAGGGCGTCGACGGCGAGAACGGCCGCGATTACTGGGTCGCCGACGAGCCGCTGCGCGTCGCCAGCGCCGTGATCGATCTCCTGAAGAGCCCGCGCGAAGCGCGCGAGCTGGGCTTGCGCGGGCGGCGGTTCGTCGAGCAGAACTACGACTGGGAAGTCGTGTTCCGGCCGCTCGACGGGCTGCTCGAGCGCTGCGCCTCGCGCGAAACCATTCGAGTATGAGCCACGATCAGATCGCCAGAGTCTTCGACACCTGGGCCCAGAACGGTCGCGCCGAAGCGATGGAGAGCGGACACGGCGACGTCGTGCGCCAGGTGTTCGCGAAGATGCGCTTTCGGCCCGGCCAGCAGATCCTCGACCTCGGTTGCGGGAACGGGTGGGCGACGCGCTTGCTTGCAAAGTCGTCGGCGGGCTCGTCCGCCGTCGGCATCGACGTCGCGCCGGCGATGGTCGCGCGCGCGGAGCAGTCCACGAGCCTGACGATCCGCGCCCGCTTCGAGGTCGCGCGCTTCGAGGAGCTCCCCTTCCGCGACGCGTCGTTCGACAAGGCGTTCTCGATGGAGGCGATCTACTACGCGGTCGATCTCGACCGCGCGCTCGCCGAGGTCCATCGCGTGCTCAAGCCGAAGGGCACCGTCGACTTCGTGCTCGACTGCTACGCGGAGAGCGCGAGCACGAAGGGCTGGAGCGCGCTGGTCGGACTGCGCATGCACTGCATCGGCGAGTCGAGCTGGCGCGAGGCGCTCGCGCGCGCGGGCTTCACCGCGATCGACGCGCGGCGCGTCGTCGACTCGCGCGGACCGGGCGATCGCGCCGCGTTCCAGCCGTCCGCGCACGCGCCCGATTGGGAAACGCAGGTCGCGCTGCACAGCGCCGGCAGTCTGTGGCTCGCGGCGGAAAAGGCCTGATTTCCAGGCGTTTTCGAGCAACGCTCTACATCGAAGTCTCAATGTGAAGCGCGGCGCCCTAGACGCGGCCTGCGATTCCACCTACCGAGTTTTCGGTGAACTCGCGCGCGTCGTCTCATGTGAACGATCGAACTCGCGACGCGCGTGCGCGCTGTGATCGAAAACTCAATTCGCGCGAGTGCTGAGAATTCTCGCGCTACGCGAAAGTTTTTGCCCGGATACCTGATTCTCAGGAGTCGAGCTCGCGTCTATCGTCTGTGCTCCCGCGCAACGAGGCTCGTCGAGGTCGGCAGATCACTCCCCCGCAATTACTCAGTTCCGGCGCCTTGGAGTTCGGGTATGGCGCACCGCCGTGGCCGCGGGCCACCGAGGACGACGACATCGCACGAGATCGGAACAGCCTCGCCCCAGGTCCGCTGGGTGTCCTCCTGGCGTTCGGGAGCACGCTGACGTGCACCAGCGCCGAGCCGGAGACCCGAGCGCGGCGCGCGCACGCGGCGCACGCGCCACACGCGTCACACGCGTCATCGGCGAGCGCGCTCGAGACTCCCGCCGTCGAGAGGTCGACGGACGATTCGGCGGCCGGATGGACGGTGCTCGAGGCCAGCCCGGACACGCGCAAGCTCTACGTGAGCAGCTCGTCGGGAAACGACGCGAACGACGGGCTCTCGACGGGCCGCCCCAAGCGCACGATCGCCGCCGCGCGCGAGCTCTTGCGCCACGGCAAGCCGGACTGGCTGCTCCTGCGCCGCGGCGACGTCTTCGAGGAAAGCCTCGGTCAATGGAAGAAGTCCGGCCGTTCCGAGCGCGAGCGCATGGTCGTCACCGGTTACGGGGACGAGCCCGCGCGGCCGCTCTTGCGCACCGGTGATCGCTCGGCGCTGTGGACGAACGGCGGCGGCGCCACCCCCCCGCGCATCGAGCACGTCGCGTTCGTCGGCCTCTCGTTCGTCGCGCACGAGTACCGCGGCAAGGGCGACTGCGCCGGTGTCCAGTGGCTCCAGCCGAGCACGGACGTCCTCTTCGAGGACTGCCTCGTCCAAGCGTACAGCACGAACTTCGTCGTGCAGGGAGTCGGCGGCCGACACGCGGACGTCCGCCTGCGGCGCTCGATCGTCGTCGACGCGTACAGCATCCACGGCAGCGGCAATCACCCGCAGGGCCTGTACGCGTACGGCGTCGACGGACTGCTCGTCGAGGAGAACGTCTTCGACCACAACGGCTGGAGCGAGTCGGTTCCCGACGCGGGCGCGGACATCTACAGCCACAACCTGTACATCGACAACGGCAACTCCGGCGTCGTCGTGCGCGGGAACATCATCGCGAACGCGTCCTCGCACGGAATGCAGCTGCGGTGCGGCGGGGTCGCGGAAGAAAACCTGTTCGTGCGCAACAGCATCGCGCTGTCCGTCGGCGGCGGGAACCACCCGGAGATCGACGGCGTGACCGCAAAGGTGCGCGGCAACGTGATCCTCGACGGGAAGGACATCGACGAGAAGAACCCGCGCGGTTGGGGGCTGTGGCTGAGCAACATCCGATCGGGCCGCGTCGAGGGCAACGTCGTCGCGAGCAACAAGGACGGCCAGCAGCCGCTCCTCCTGGTGCTCGACGGGGATCACATCGGCGACGACCGAGCGAGCGTCGGCGTGCAGAAGCTGGCGATCGAGCGCAACGTCTTCTGGAACTGGGGCGGCGGCATTCGCGTCGAGGGCACCGCACAGCAGATCCGTGAGGTCACGCTCGCGCGCAACGACATCCAGGACTCGGTGACGGACGCGGCGCTCGTGGAGTTCGTCGATCCGTCGAGCGTCGCGTCCGTTCACTCGTCGCAGAACCGTTGGTTCAGCCGCCGCGCGCCGAAGGGCGCTTGGGTCCGCGTCGCACGCGAGAGTCGCGCGTTGCCCGACGGCGACCGCGAGGCGCGCGTCGATTACCCGCACGCCGAGCGCTGCGCGAGCTTCTTCGCCGACGCGCTCGGAACCGAGGGAACGTGTCGCGCCTTCATCGCGGAGGCGCGCGCGCAGTCGAAGGCCCGCTGGCGGCCGCGTTTCACGGCCGCGAGCGTCAACCGTTACGTGAAGGAGGGACTGGACTTGCCAACCAAGCAGTGAGCGGAGAACGACTCGACCTCAGGCCCGAGACCCGCGCCTGACGACAGAGAGTGCGTTCGAATCGCCGCGAGGCAGGCGCGGGGTCCGCACACGAGAAGCAGAAGGGGGAGCGCAGCGAGCAGGCACCTCGTGGGAGGTGTCTCCAGCACAGCACCGTGGGCCAGGCAGGTCGACGGACGTCGTCACGCAAGCGGCGCCAATCATCGGCGGGTTCCCAGCACCCGCCGCACATCACCACACACACGCCGCTCCGCACGGGCGGACGGCGCGTCGGGCGCGGCAGGCCTGCGTGCGACGAACGACATCGAGACGAGGGGTTCTTCTATGGTCATCCAGCCGAATTGGATCGGGCTCGCCGTGCGCGCGGCGCGCATCACGCTCTTGCCAGGACTCGTGTGCTGCGGACTCTTCGCAGCCTGCTCGCCGGGAGGGACGAGCGTACTGGAGGACGCGGCACACACGGCGAACACCGCGCACGTCGTACCGACGAAGCACTGGAAGGTCCCGCCGACGAACGAGTTCGACGACCTTCATCCGCTCTACTCGATCGTCAACAATCGCGACACGACGCTCGCCTGGACGGTGCGCACGAGCGAAGACTGGCTCATCGCGTTCGAGCCCAGCGAGGGCGAGCTGGCGCCGGGCCAATCGATCGAGCTGATGTTCGAGATCGACATGGACGTCGCGATCACGGGCGGCTCCGCGCAGATCGAGTTCGTCGACCGTGACGCCGATTCCGCCTTCGGCGAGCGAAACGTCACCGTGCAGGCGGTCGTCAGCGGCGACCCGGCCGGCTGGACGACCTTCGAGTCGAGCGCGGACACGCGGGTGATCTACGTGAGCAGCTCCGCGGGGAACGACTCGAACGACGGTCTCTCGCCCGAGTCTCCGAAGCGCACGATCGCCGCGGGGCGCGACATGCTGCGCCACGGACAGCCCGACTGGCTCCTCCTGCGCCGCGGCGACGTGTGGAACGAAGCCCTCGGCCAGTGGAAGAAGTCCGGACGCTCCGACGACGAGCGGATGGTGGTGTCGACCTACGGCGACGATCCGGAGCGCCCGCTGCTTCGCACGGGCACTCAATCGGCGCTCTTCACGAACGGCGGCGGCGGCACGCCGTCACGCATCGAGAACGTTGCGTTCGTCGGACTTCACTTCGTCGCGAACGGCTTCCAAGGCCACGGGAACTGCGTCGGCGCGCAGTGGCTGCAGCCCAGCCGCAACATCCTCTTCGAGGACTGCTGCTTCCAGGCCTACAGCACGAACATCGTCTTCCAGGGCCTGGGCGGCCGGCACGCGAACCTGACCGTGCGGCGGTCCGTCGTCGTCGACGCGTACAGCATCCACGACACCGGCGATCACCCGCAAGGGCTCTACGCGTACGGCGTCGACGGGCTCCTGATCGAAGAGAACGTCTTCGACCACAACGGTTGGAACGAGGACGTCGCGAACGCCGGGGCGGACATCTACAGCCACAACCTGTACATCGACAACCACAACACCGACGTCGTGGTGCGCGGGAACATCATCTCGAACGCGTCTTCGCACGGGTTGCAGCTGCGATCGGGCGGCGAGGTCCTGAACAACCTGTTCCTGCGCAACAGCATCGCGATGCTCGTCGGCGGCGGGAACAATCCCGACCACGGAGGCGTGAAGGTGGACGTGCGCGCGAACGTGATCCTCGACGGCAAGGACATCGACGCCTACAACCCGCGCGGCTGGGGCATGTGCTTCGCGAACGTCAAGTCGGGGCGCGTCGCGTACAACGTGATCGCGAACAACCAGGACGGCCACCAGCCGCTGGTCATGCAGCTCGACGGCGAGCACGTGGGCGAGGCCGGACCGAGCATGGGCGTGCACCACCTCGACATCGAGCGCAACATCGTCACGGGGTGGGGCGGTAGCTTCGTGATCTCGGGCAACGCGCAGCAGATCAAGAACATCTACTTCGCGAACAATCATCTGCAGGACGCGGTGCTGCCCGACCCATTGCTCCAGCACTCGCACGCGTCGAGCACGGCGAGCATCGACTCCGAAGGGAATGCCTTCCACTGCCCGCTCGCGGCGGCCGCGCACTGGACGCGCATCGCGTCGCAGTCGCACCCCATCCAGTACTGGATGGATCAGGTCGGAGACCACACCTCCACCGTGCAAGCCGTGTCGTACCACGATCCCAACCGAACGCCGGGAACGTACAACGCGTACATCGGCGAGTTGGGGAGCGATCAGGCGTTCCTCGATCGGATCCGCGCGCAGTCGCGGACCGATTGGCGTCCGGAGTACCTCGCCGCGCGAGTGAACCGTTACTTGCGCGCCGGCTTCCAGCTCGCACAGCCCTGACGCATCGTCTCACGCGCGCGCGAGCCGGTTCACAGCTCCGGCTCGCGCGCGAGCATTCCGTTCTCGATCAGGAAGCGCACGCAACCGGCCGACACGTCGCGCTGCCGCTCGCGGTTCCGCTCGTGGCGGAAGATGCTCTCGGCGAGCTCGTACGGGTCGTCGAAGCCGGCGTCCGCGTACACGTCGGGGTTCGTGTAGTCGCGCCACGTCGCGACGAGGTACGCCGCCAGGTAGCTCTGGACTCCTTCGAGCGTCTGCTTCGACCACTTGGGCGCATGGCGCTCGAAGAGCGCGCGCACGATCTGCCGCCCGAACACGAGATGGCGCGTCTCCTCCAAGTGGTGGAGCAGGTTGATGCGTCGCGCGATCGGCGCGAGCCGCTCGTCGTTCGACATGCGCTGGTTGTAGACGTCCACGATGTTCTCGAAGATCAAGATGCGCGCGAAGAACAGGAAGTCCTCTTCCCCAGGGGCGTACTTGCGCGCCAGCGAGATCTTCCGGTCGCGGTACACCTTGCCGGCGTAGCGCCGGCAGAAGCCTCCGAAGTACACGAGGTGGTTGTTCTCCTCGTCGATGAAATGGTGCAGATACGGTGAACTGTCGATCCACGTCGGATCGGAGGGGTCGTACAGTCGTCTGCTCAAGCCCTCGACGAGCGCCTTTTCACCGTGGACGTTCAAGCTGTAGAAGTTGACGGCTTCGAGGAACGACAAGCGCATCCGCGCGGCCTCGTCCATGCGCTCCCACACCGGCGTCCCGTGTGCGGACACGAGCTCCGGACTCGTGAACCATTGACCGGCTTCGAGCGTCTCGGGCCACTCGAAGGCCGTGTGCGGATCGACGCCTTTGCGGCGCGAGACCTCGCACAGCTTGGCCACCGTCTGTTCGAAAGCCGTGGTCATGGGGACTGAGCTCTCATCGTCCATGCGGTCCGGATCGAAACCGGACTACGTTTTTTCCGCGGGCCGACATGCGCGTTCTCATCCTCGCTGACTCCTGCAATCCCGATTGGGTGTCGCTTCCCGCCGTTGCGTACAAGGCGTGCCGCGCGATCGCGGAGCACGTCGAGGTCGTGCTCGCCACACATGTTCGCAACGAACCCGCACTCTCGCGCGATGGCTGCGGCGCGGCGCGCATCGAGTACGTCGACTCCGAAGCCGTCGCGGCGCCGATGTATCGGCTGTCGAAGCTGCTCCGTGGCGGAGACGAGCTGGGTTGGACGACGAACGCGGCGTTCCTCTATCCGGCGTACCTCTACTTCGAACGGCAGGTGTGGAAGCGCTTCCGCGGCGAGCTCGAAGCCGGACGTTTCGACGTCGTCCACCGCCTGACGCCGATGTCGCCGGTGATTCCCAGCCCCATCGCGCGATGGAGCCCGGTACCGTTCGTGATCGGTCCGCTCAACGGCGGCCTGGCGTGGCCCGCTGCCTACCAGCGCGAGGAGCGGAACGAGCGCGAATTCCTGCGCCCGCTGCGCAGCTCCGTCCGCTGGCTGCCGTACCACCGTTCGACATACGCGCGATCCGCCGCCGTGCTGGCCGCCTTCCGCCACACGATCGACGACCTGCCCGCGGAATCGCGTGCGAACGTCGTGCACTTCCCCGAGGTGGGCGTCGACACGGCGATCTTCCATCCGCCCGAGCGGGAGCGCGCGTCCGATCGATTGACGTTCCTGTTCGCCGGTCGCCTCGTTCCGTGCAAGTGCGTCGACGTCGTCGTCGAGGCGATCGCGCGCAGCGACGCGCTGCGCGAGCACAGGTTCGTCGTCGCCGGCGACGGTCCGGAGCGTGCGAAGCTCGAGAAGTCGATCGCCGAGCACGATCTCGCCGGCTGCGTCGAGCTCGCGGGCTGGAAGCCGCAGTCGCAGGTCGCGGAGATGATGCGCGCGGCCGACGTCTTCGCGTTCCCGTCGATCCGCGAGCTCGGCGCCGGCGTGGTCGTCGAAGCGATGGCGAGCGGCTGCGTGCCGATCGTCGTCGATTACGGCGGACCGGGCGGGCTCGTCGACGACGAGTGCGGCGTGCGTGTGCCGCTGCGTCCCCGGGCGGAGCTCGTCGAGTCGTTCCGCGAGGCGATGGAGTCGCTCGCGAGCGACCGGGATCGGCTCCGTCGAGCGAGCGACGCAGCCGCGCGTCGCGCCGTCGCGTCGTATTCGTGGGAGGCGAAGGCGATCAAGACCGTCGAAGCGTACGAGTGGGTGCTTGGGACTCGTGATACCCCTCCGATCTTCGGTGACGAGCTCCTCAGTGCGTCCCCCGGACCCGTTGAATCGGGGCGCGGCTGAACCGCACGAAATCCCACAGGAGGTGCGGCGGATCGTTGTCGGGCTTGCGCTGCAGCAGCCTGCGCACGCGCCACACGGCGTAGCCCGCCGCCCACATCGCGTTGGCGCACCACGCGTACAGACGTCCGTGATTCTTCACGAAGTAGCGCTGCCGCGACTCGAACCAATAGCGCGGCCGGCGCATGCGGTCCTCGGGCGAGTTCGTGATGCCCGAGCTGCGCCCGACGAAGTGCATGACCCGGCTCTGCGGGACGTACCAGCACGGCCAGCCCGCGCGCCACGCGTTGAGGCAGAAATCGACTTCCTCGAAATACAGGAAGTAGTTCTGATCGAGGAGGCCGACGTCCTCGAACACTTGCCGTCGGATGATCATGCTCGCGCCGGCCACCCAGTCGATGCGGTGCGGCGTGTCGACGAGCGGAGGCGCGATGGCCCGATTGCGGAGCAATCGCGTGACGACGCCCAACCGCATCCCGGACACGAGCTCGCTCCACACCGAGTGGAAGCGGTAGCGCGAGTGCTGGTGCGTGCCGTCCGGATCCTCGAGCCGGCTGCCGGCGATGCCGACGTCGGGGTGCTCGTCCATGAACTCGAGCAGCGCGCGCAGCGCGCCGGGTCGCACCTCCGTGTCCGAGTTCAGGAGCAGGAAGTACTCGGGCGGCTGCTTCGACGCGAGCGCCGGCCGGATCGCAGCGTTGTTGCCGTACGCGAACCCGCCGTTCTCGTCGAGCGCCAGCACGGAGGCCCACTCCTCCCAGCCGTTCTCCTCGATGGCTCGACGGATGCGCGCCGGCGATCCGTC
>CAZQHA010000034.1:0-16201 GCA_964592795.1 uncultured Planctomycetaceae bacterium
ATGGGCGGTTACAATGACTCCGCCTCCCCGCCCTCGATGGAGGGGGGACAGTGACCCCCTGGACTGAAAGCAACGATTTGGAGGAACGGCAGCAAATCCAAGTCACACGAGATCCCGACAGGCTGTCACTCAATTCCGAGAGGTAATCATGAAGATTCGCATTCACACCCGTCGCGACAAGCGGGGCGCAGCCCTGGTCGAGTACGGTCTCATCGTCGCGGGCGTGGCCCTCGTGGCCGTCGCCGCGGTTTCCATCTTCGGTTTCAAGACGGCGGGGTTGATTGGAACCTCTGCCGCTCTGCTCCCCGGCGCCCAACTCGATGATGTTGGCGTTGTTTCGACTGGAAAGGTCGTCAAGACGGAGAAGAACGACGACGGCGTCATCACGGTCGCGAGCGACGCACAAGATCAAACGCTCGGCGACAACCTCGGGTTCAGCACCGAGGAATTGATCGACGACCCGGCTGACCAGGACTAATCGAAACGGCTGCGATATCGACGAGTCCAGCGCTCGTCGGAATTGTACAGGCTCCGCTTCACCCCGCGCGGGAGGCGGAGCCTCTTCGTTTCAGTCACTCGTCGCTGGATTCGACGAGCTCGATCCGCATGTCTGTCGTCTTGCCGGGCTCGAACCGCGCCTCGATGTACCGGCGTCCTTGCGCGTTCGCGGGCACGACGAGCGTCGGATGCGCGACACCACCCGATGTCTGACCGCTCGGGATGTTCGTGATCGTCACGAGACCGTTCGCGTCCGACTTGCCTTCGCACGTGCGCTGCATGAAGAGATTCGAATAGCCGGTGCGCCAGACCACGTTGGGCCACAGCGTGAGCGTCGCACCTTCGACGGGCTTTCCCGCCGCGTCGACGAGCGTGGCCTTCAACGTCGCCGTCGGCTCCATCTTCACGGCGAACGTCGCTCCGAAGTCCGCCGGCACGGGTTGCGGCACGTTGCCGTAGATCGCGAGCTGCTCGGCGACGAGCTCCGGCTTCGCGTCCAACTGGTGGAGGTACTCGCGTCCCGCGGGAACGCCCGCGGAGGCCCACCCATCGCAGATCGCGATGATCTGCCCGTCGCCTGGCGGCAGATTCTCGATCACGAACGTGCCGTCCGCGTTCACCGGCGCGCCGTACTCGCGCAACATCGTCGCGTTCGGCACCGTCCGCTCGCCGATCTGCAGGTTGAGCGTCACCGCGCCATTCAGGATCGGCCGCGGCACGGCTGGATCGAGCTGTCCCTCGAGCTTTCGCGCGGGGAATAACTGCAGGTGCACGGCCTTCTGCTCGCCGACCTCGAGCGTGAACATCTCGGCGGCGCTGAAGCACACGCCGTGCTCGGGGCTGTTGTGCGTGAGATAGATCCCGTGCTCGCCCGGCGGCACGCTGGCGCACGACAGCCGGCCGTCCTTGATCGGGAGCCACGCGTCCGGCTGGATGCGCGCTCCCCACGTCATGTGCGGGAAGACGTCCTTCACGACCTCGCTCGGCGACTCGAACCAGCCGGAGACGACGACGAACCCGCCTTGCTCCAGCACGATCACGCGCGGCTCGGGTCCGATCTCGAACCTCTGGTCGTCGTGCGTGATGAAGTCGGGATGCTGGACCGAGAGCGACACCGCGCCGGTTTGCGAGTCGGCGTCGATCCACACCGGGAACCACAGCTTCGCGGTTCCGTCGATCGCGGTGCGGCCGATCGACGGCTCGTCGAGGAACCAACCCCAGTGCGAGCCCGGATCTCGCGGGCTGCGCAGGCCGGTCAATCGGATCTCCGCGTTCGGGACCGGCGCGCCGTGCGTGTCCTGCACGATCACGTGGATCCAATCGCGGGCCTTCCGATCGAAACCCAGAGGCGCGGCGGCGGACGCGCTCGCCGGCGTTGCGATCGACTCAGCCGGTGGAGTCGGCGGCGCAGCGACGTCCCGCACGACTTCGCGCGGCTCGGATGCGGCTTCGGCCGCCAGTGGCGTCGAGGGAACATCCGTGGGTGGCGCCACGACCGCAGTTCGCGGCGCCGCCTCGGGCGCGGGCTCGGGTGCATCGCTCCGGAAGAACCAGAGGAGCAGCGCGACGAGCACCGCGATCGCCGCGATCCAACCGAACGTCTTCACTCCTTCTCCGGAAGAGGTTCGAGAACGACGCGCACGTCGTGAGCGGCTCCAGCCTCGAGCTCCATTTGGACCTGCTGCTCGCCGCCGGCCGGGACCACGTAGTCCTCGTGCTGCACGTCGACGAAGACGACGCCGCGCGGCACGTTCGCGATCGTGCAGGTCCCGCTGGCGTCCGTCACGCCGGCGTACGCGAGGTGCATGAACGCGCTCGACTGGCCATGGCTCCAGTTCGCGTTCGCCACGATGCGAACCGACGCGTGCTCGATCGGACGGCCCTTCGAATCGTCGACGGTCGCGTGCAGCTTCGCCGTGCGCTCCATCAGGAGCTCGAACGGTTTCTCGAGCACCGCGGGATCGACCCACTGCGGGACCATCGCCATGTCGCGCGCGAGCGCGAGCTTCTTCTCCTGTTCCTCCTTGCTGAGCGTCTTGAGCCGCGGGTCCGGCGTCGGCTTGTCCGACCGCACGCGCTCCGACGCCCAGCCGTCGCAGATCCCGACGATCTGTCCGGCGCCCGGCGGCAGCGCTTCGAACTCGAAGGTCCCGTCCGCGCGCACCTCCGCGGTGAACTCGCGCGTCATCATCGCGCCCGACGATTCGGTCGATCCGGCGGCGAGGTTCACGAGCACGCGCCCGCCCAGCACGGGTCGCGGAACGACGTCGGCGAGCTTTCCCTTCAAGCCGCGCCCCGGCGCGAGCTCGAGGTGCAGCTCCTTGCGCTCACCCGCATCGAGATCGAAAGACGTGACTTCGCTGAAGCACGGGCCGCGCGAAGGACTCGAATGGCTGAGGTAGATGCTGTGCCGTCCCGGTGGGAAGTTCATGCACGCGAGCCGTCCGTCGCCGAGCGGAGCCCACGCGGCTTCGGTCGCGAGCGCGCCGAGCGACACGTGCGGCTTCACGTCCTTGACGACGTCGGTCGGCGATCCGATCCATCCCGTCACGACGACGAGCGAGCCGCGCTGGAGCACGATGATCCGCGGCGCGGACTCGACGGGAAATCCCTGCGCTTCGAACGCGACGAACTCGCGGTGCTCGATCCGAAACGAGACGTGGGTCGTCTGCCGGTAGGGATCGATCCACTTCGGATACAGGAGCCGGATGCTGCCATCGGGCTCGGTCCGCCCGGTCGACGGCTCGCCGATCCATTCGTTCGTCGCTCGAGGGTTCTGCGCGCAGAAGAGTCCGCTCATGCGGACTTCGGCATCGACGATGGGTTTGTCCTCGGGATCGCGCACGAAGAAGTAGACGGCGCCGCGCGCATTGGGATCGAACTTCGCGCGCGTCCCCGTCGGCGCCGTCGCGCTGATCTCCGGCGGCGCCTCGGCCGATTCCTCCTGCGTGGTCGGCTCCCGCGGCGTGGGCGGGGCGGTCGGAGACTCGACCGAGAGGGCGTGGCTCGGGGCGGACGGCGAGTCGGTGGTCACCGCGCTCGTGGTCGGAGCAAGCGTGGGCGTGGACGCGGACGGCTCCGGCCAGACGAGCCACGCGATGAGCAGCAGGACGGCTGCGAGCGCGCTCGAGACGAGAATCGTTTTCATGGCGATCGGTCAGTGTACGGCCGCGCGAGTGAAACGAAGGCCCGTGCCCGGCGCTCTTTCTTAAATATAAGGATGCGCGACGAACTCGCGCGCAGCACACCATGCTCATCCACCACTGCTCGCTCCTCCCGCTCGCGTTCGCGGGCGTCGTGCTCCCCGTCGCATCGGCCCAGTGCGAACCCAGCTGGGACCCTCGATTCCCCTTCCCCGGCACCGGAAGTCCGACGGACACCTTGTGCGTGTTCGACGACGGCAGCGGCAGCGCGCTCTTCGTGGGCGGGACGTTCGCAATGGCTGGTGGGATCGCCGCCGACCACGTCGCGCGCTGGGACGGCGTGAACTGGTCGAACCTGCAAGGCGGCATCGACGGTTCGGTCCGCGCGACGATCGTGTTCGACGATGGCGGGGGCGCGGCGCTCTACGCCGGAGGTTTCTTCAGCTCTGCCGGCGCGATCGCGGCGAGCAACGTCGCGCGATGGAGCGGCAGTGGATGGAGCGCGGTCGGAAATGATGTCGCGGGAACCGTCGATGCATTCGCGGTTCACGACGGCGCGTTGTACGCCGCGGTCAATGCGAGCGGCACGGGCACTGTCATGCGTTGGAGCGGTGCGAGCTGGACCGCCGCCGGCAGCGCGTTTGGTGGGCCGATCCACGCACTGGCCTCCTTCGACTCCGCGCTCTATGCCGGAGGCGCATTCTCCGCCGCGGGCGGCGTCCTGGCCGACAACGTCGCGCGCTGGAACGGCACGAGCTGGAGCGCGGTCGCGGGCGGGACCGACGACGCCGTGCGCGCGCTCGAGGTGTTCGAGGGCGCGCTCTTCGCCGGAGGATTCTTCGATAATGCCGGAGGCTCGCCCGCGAGCTCGATCGCGCGTTGGAGCGGGACCGCGTGGTCGGGTGTGGGAGGCGGCGTCACGGGCAGCGCTTCGCTCGTGCTCGGATTGGCCGTGTTCGACGACGGCAGCGGCAGCGCGCTCTACGCCGGCGGTGGCTTCACGAGCGCGGGCTCGGTGCCCGCGAACGCCGTCGCGAAGTGGAACGGATCCGCGTGGTCCGCGCTCGGCGACGGGATCGCGGGCGGCGGACTCATCGCCGCGTTGGAGCCGTTCGACGGCGCGCTCCACGTCGTCGGCGAGTTCACGCAGGCGGGTGGTCGGTTCACCGATCGCATCGCGCGCTGGAACGGCTCGGCTTGGTCGGCGCTGGGTCACGGCGTCGATGGTCCGATCACGGCGCTCGCGACGTGCGACACGGGCGCCGGATCCGCGCTCCATGCCGCGGGACATTTTCGATTCGTCGGAGGAATGCCCGCCGCCGGAATCGCGCGCTGGGATGGGGGCGAGTGGTCGCCGCTCGGCAGCGGATTCCCGTTCAACGGGGTGAACGCGTTGATCGAGTTCGACGACGGCTCGGGACCGGCGTTGTACGCGGGTGGAGAGTTCGGTTCGGTGGGCGGGATCACCACGAAGGGCATCGCGCGTTGGAACGGCGCGAGCTGGTCCGCAGTCGGCGGCGGAATCACGGGCGCGCGAGTCGACGCGTTCGCAGTGTTCGACGACGGCGCCGGTTCCGCGCTCTACGCCGCGGGTTCCTTCGCGTCCGCCGGCGGCGTCGACGCGAGCAGCATCGCGCGCTGGAATGGCTCGACGTGGTCCGCGCTCGGAATCGGAGTGGGAGGATCCGTCGCGTCGCTCGCGGTGTTCGACGATGGATCCGGGTCGCAGCTGTACGCCGGAGGCTTCATCACGTCGGCGGGCGGACTCGCGGCGACGGGCATCGCGCGGTGGGACGGCGCGACGTGGTCGACGATTCCCGGCCCCGGATTCGGCCTCCAAGAGCTGGCCGTGTTCGAGAACGAGCTCTACGCCGCCGGATCCTTCGCGTCGATCGGCGGAGTCCCGGTGGCGAACATCGCGCGTTGGAACGGCTCGGCGTGGTCCGCGGTCGGCAGCGGTGTGAACAACCTCGTCGACGTGCTCCGGGTGTTCGACGATGGCACGGGGCCGGGTCTCTACGTCGGAGGACACTTCACGATCGCGGGTGGCGAGCCGGCGAACCGCATCGCGCGTTGGGATGGAGCGATGTGGTCGCCACTCGGCGTCGGGATCGGCGGATTGTCGCTCGGGGGAAACGCCGTGCGCGCGCTCGCCGTCTTCGAGGACGGTTCCGACGGCGCGCCGGACCTCTACGCGGGCGGCGCGTTCAGCCACGCCGGAGGCCTCGGCGCGGGCGGCATCGCGGAGTGGCGCGGCTGTCACTCCGCGATCGGCTCGTTCTGTTTCGGCGACGGCGCGCGCGCTTCGTGTCCGTGCGCGAACAACGGTGCCGCCGGTCACGGATGCGCGAACTCGTTCTTCGCGAGCGGCGGACGGCTCGCGGGCAGTGGAGTCGCGAGCGTCGGCTCGGACTCGGTGCGGCTCTCCGCGACGAACCTGACGGGGCTCGTGTGCCTCTTCTTCCAAGGCACGGCGAGCGTCACGCCGGTCGCGATCGACGACGGCCTCGGGTGCGTCGGCGGTTCGATCCTGCGGCTGGGGCTGCGATCCGTGACGTCTGCGTCTTCGAGCTTCCCTCAGCCCGGCGACTTCCCGATCTCGACGGCCGGCGCGATCCCGCCGCTTGGCGGCACGCGGTACTACCAGGCCTTCTATCGCAACGCCGCGAGCTTCTGCACGCCCGCCACGACGAACCGTACGAACGGCGTCGTCGTCGAGTGGACCCCTTAGAACGAAGCGGCCCGCACGCGGGGTGAGCGCGTGCGAGCCGGGCTCGAATGTTCGCTGGCCCTGCGCCAGCGTGCCATCACTTCGACGAGTCGCCGAACGGACCGTCTGCGAGCAGGTCTCCGTTGTCCTGCTGTCCGATCTCGAACGGCAGCGCCGCGCCCGCGAAGCCTTGGATCTTCTCGACCAGCAGCGCGAGGAACGCGGGATCCTGGATCGTGAACGCTCCCGACGACGCCGAGCGGCCGTCCATGCGGAACCAGCCGCTCTCGACGTTCGGCGCGCCGAAGATCTCGTTCGGCGCGTCGTTCGACGCGTTCGCGAGGAAGTTCTGCGAGAAGCTGTTCGAGATCGAGAGCAGCGGCCGCTTGTCCCAGCACTGGACGTGCGTCTGCGAGGAGAAGACCTCCTCGTTGTCGTTGTAGATCAAGAAGTCGATCAGCGCCGTGAACTCAGGGCCGCCGGTCAGGTTGATCAGCACGAGGTCGCTGCGGACCGCGGCCGACTGAGCGAGGAAGCGCGGGACGAGCGTCACGTCGCTCGACGGGCAGTACTCGAAGCCGTTCAGGTCTCGGATTCCGTCGCCATCGTCGTCCGTAGTGCTGCCTTCGTCGCCGACACCGAGATACACGAACGAGTTGAACGAGTAGTCCACCGAGTCCGCGCCGTTCAGGACGAGGCTCGAGCCGATCAAGAAGTTGTGCACGATCGCCTCGCCGGTGTCCGGATCCTTCGCGAACGCGTACACGTAGCCTTGGCTCGCGTTGGGGTTGTGGAAGCGCGTGACCGCCGAGAACGTGTCGTTCGGCGTCAGACGGTGCGTGCGGTTGAACTCGATGCAGTCGATGAGCTCGCCCTGGTGCCCGCGGCGCTGGATGTAGATGAACTCGACATCGACGGTGCCGTCCTCGAGGCCGGGCGCCTCGAAGTCGTGATCGTCGTTCGTGTTCGTGACCGTGATCAGCGTCAAGCTGTTCGAGCGGTTGTCGAACTCGGGATAGACGAGGAGGCTGCCGGGATTGGGGTGTCCCGGCGGCGGGCAATCCGCCTCGGGGCCACCGCCGAGCGACTCGATCGTGAGATCGAACAGGATCGGCGACGCGATCGTCTGCGGCGTCGCGCGCAGGAACGCCACGCGCACCTCGACGAAGCGACCGAAGACGCCGCTGAAGAGCTGGCCGTTGACGACCGGCTGGAACGCCAGCGCCGGAAGCCGCCCGAGGCTGTTCGCCGCGCGGAACTCGACGACCAGCGACGTGCCGGCCGGTTCCTCGCTCGTGTAGCTGATGCGGCCGAACTCGGTGTCCACCGCGCCGCTGACGAAGATGACGCTCCACGAGCCGTTCGGCTGCAGGACGTCGAGCGGAACTTCACCGGTGAAGTCGCTGTAGTTCTCGGCGCCGGCATTCGGGCCGAGATCGACCGCGAGGTCGACGGCGCCAAGCCCGTCGCCGCCCCCGTTCGGATCGATGCGCATCGCGTTGTTCGAGCCGAAGTTGGCAACCCAGACCTTGCCGTTGGCGTCCACGGACACGCCCCGCGGGCTGATTCCATTGCCGCCTAGCTGGATCACCTTGCGGATCGTGCCGTTGTTCGCGAGGCGCGAGACGTCGTTGCCGCCGCTATTGCCGACCCAGACGTCGTTGTCGACGGGCGTGACGGCGATCGATCGGTCGATCGATGCACCCCCGGATGGCAGCGGGAAGCCAGCCACCAGGTTGCCGGCCGAGTCGTACTTGCTGACTTCGTTGTCGTTGAACTGCGCAACCCAGATGAAGCCATTGTTGTCCACCGCAATCCCGTGCGGAAGGCTCGGGAACCCGCTCGAGTTGTTGACGGGGATACAAGTGCCCGTACCGGCTCCCGTGTCGTAGCGCAGGATCGAGCTCTCAAGGTGCGACTCCGCCCACAGGACCCCGCTGGGATCGACGACGGCGCCATTCCCGCCGCATCCGATCGCGAACGCGTCGAAGGAAGTCAAGATGGCGCCGTTGACGCCGCTGATCTTGTCGAAGAAGTTGGGGAGGAACGGATAGCCGCCCACCCACACGTCGTTGTTCGCATCGCACGCGACGGAGCGCACTTGAATGCCGCTGGTGCGCTGGAAGAGCTGGATGCACTCGTCCAGCGCGTCCTGCACGATTCCGTCGGCACCGCCGGCGCCGTCCGTGACATTCGGCCATGAAAGGATGTCGCCGAGACCACGCGACGTCCGGATCAATCCATCGCCGTCACGGTCGACAGCCGTGCTGTACTGGTAAGGAGGAGCGAGGTACTCCCCGTTGGGGTCCGGCGTGCCGCTCGAGTCGACGCGAGTGCCGCCGACGACGATGCCGATCCTCACCACCGAACCCTGCAGTCCGGAAGCCTCGGCTCGGTTTCCGACCCAGACGTTGCCGAAGTCGTCCACCGACGTCCGCGAGGGGTTCTTTGCCAGCGGGTTCGGTGCAGTCTGGTACTCGCCGAGGACTTCTCCCGTCAGCGCGTTGATCCGCACGACGGTGCCGCGGTCCGAGCACGCGATGATGGCGAACGCGAGCTCGGTCTCGGGCGGCACGACGTCGAGCTGCAGCTGGTCGTCGACGTCGTGATTGACGTTCGAGAGGACGCCCTCGTCGAAGTCCGCGTTCGTGGTGTAGGTCCTGCTGACCGGGTCGCCGCCGCCGGCGAGTGCCAGAGGGGTGAACGAGACGACGAGACCGATGGCGAAGGCCAGACGGCGGGCGCCAGATCGCTGGAATGCAGTCATTGGGGTGCTCTGGGGACCCCGAAGACGGGGGGTCCGAGTGGGTGGAGAAAGGGCCGCGGTGGAGGGGCCCGGAGCACAGGGCGGACTGCGAACCGGTGAACTGCCGCTGATGAATGAAAGATCCTAGATCCTGATTGAAAACTCCTAGCCTGGGCATGTCAACAGGAACTTGCAATTAGTTAGAACGCGTGCCCAAAGCGCTTTGTGGCGGTGGGATTGAGGGTGCGCCGCGGGCCAGTGGCGATTCGCGGCAACGGCGGCGCAAGACCGCCGCCGGTCGCGGCTTGGATCGGGCTGGCCAGCCTGCCCGGCTAGCGTCGGATCACTTCGACAGGTCGCCGAACGGACCGTCGGCCAGCAGGTCCCCGTTGTCCTGTTGACCCGCTTCGAATGGGAGCGCCGCGCCGGCGAACGCGCTCACTCGCTCGATCAAGAGAGCCAGAAAGGCGGGATCCTGGATCGAGAACGCTCCCGACGACGCGGTGCGTCCGTCCATGCGGAACCAGCCGCTCTCGACGCTCGGCGCGCCGAAGATCTCGTTCGGAGCGTCGCCGGAGGCGTTCGCGAGGAACTGCTGCGAGAAGCTGTTCGAGATCGAGAGCAGCGATCGCTTGTCCCAGCACCGCACGTTGAGCTGCGACGAGAACACGGCTTCGTTGTCGTTGTAGATCAAGAAGTCGATCAACGCATTGAACTCCGGACCGCCGGTCAGGTTGATCACGACGAGCTCGCTGCGGACGGTGGACGACTGTCCGATGAACCGAGGAATCAGCGTCACGTCGCTCGACGGGCAGTACTCGACCCCATTCAAGTCGCGGATGCCGTCGCCGTCGTCATCGGTCGTGGTGCCTTCGGCGCCGACGCCGAGGTACACGAACGAGTTGTGCGAGTAATCGATGGAGTCGATGCCGTTCGAGACGAACGTAGTCCCGACCAGGAAGTTGTGCACGATCGGGACGCCGGTCACGGGATCCTTCGCAAACGCATACACGTAACCTTGGCTCGCGTTGGGATTGTGGAACCGCGACAGCGCCGAGAAGGTGTCGTTCGGGGTCAACCGGTGCGTGCGGTTGAACTCGATGCAGTCCAGGAGCTCGCCCTGCAGGCCGCGTCGCTGAATGTAGATGAACTCGACGTCGACCGTGCCTTGCTCGAGACCGGGCGACTCGAAGTCGTGATCGTCGTTCGTGTTCGTCACCGTGATCAGCGTCAGGTTGTTCGAGCGGTTGTCGAATTCGGGGTAGACGAGCAGGCTGCCGGGATTGGGATGCCCCGGGGGCGGGCAGTCCACATCGGGTCCTTCACTGAGCGACTCGATCGTCAGATCGAACAGGATCGGCGACGCGATCGTCTGCGGCGTGGCGCGTAGGAAGCTGACTCGAATCTGGACGAACTGACCGAACACGCCACTGAAGAATTGACCGTTCACCACCGGTTGGTACTCGATTGCCGGCAGTCTGCCGATCGCGTTCGCGGCGCGGAACTCGACGACGAGGCTCGTGCCCGAGGGCTCGGCGCCGTTGTAGCTGATGCGACCGAACTCGGTGTTGCGCGCTCCGCTGTCGAAGATCACGGTCCATGTGCCGTCGGGCTGGACCGTTTCGAGCGGGACCGTGCCGGTGAAGTCGCTGTAGTTGTCGGGCGTGGCGCCCGAACCGACATCCACGGTCAAATCGACTGCACCGAGGGCGTCGCCTCCGCCGCTCGGATCGATGCGCATCGCGTTGTTCGAGCCAGAGTTCGAACTCCACACCTTGCCGTTGCCGTCGACGGACACTCCGCGTGGGCCAATTCCGTTCGGGCCGAGCGGGATGACCTTGCGGATCGTGCCGTTGTTCCCGAGGCGAGAGACGTCGTTTCCACCGCCATTGGCGACCCAAACGTCGTTATCGATCGGAGTGACGGTGACGGAGCGGTCCTGCGAAGCTCCGCCAGAAGGCACACGGAACCCAGCGACGATACTTCCGGCCGGGCTGATCTTGACCACTTCGTTGTCGTTGAAGAGCGTGACCCAGATGAATCCGTTGTTGTCGACCGCGATCCCATGCAAGATCGCAGGGAATCCGCCCGAGTTGAGCACGGGAATACAAACTCCCGTGGTGGTGATCGGGTTGTAGCGCAGGACCTCGCCCTGGATGCCCGACTCCGACCACAGAATGCCGCTCGGATCGACCAGTCCGCCGTTGCCGCCGCACAGATCCGTCGCCGTCGGGAAACCGGTCAAGATCGCGCCGTCGACGCCGCTCAGCTTGTCGAAGTGCAGCGGCACGAGCGGAAAAGCCCCAACCCACACGTCGTTGTTGCCGTCGACGGCGACCGTGCGGATCTGGATCCCGGTAGTGCGTTGAAAGACCAGAATGCACTCGTCCTGCGCATCCTGGACGATCCCATCCACACCACCCGTGCCGTCGGTGACGTTGGGCCACGGAAGGATGTTGCCGAGTCCCCGCGAGGTTCGAATCAGGCCGTCTCCGTCGCGGTCGACGGCCGTGCTGTACTGGAACGGAGGCGCGAGAAACTGACCGTTCGGGTCGGGCGTACCGGATCCGTCGACACGCGTTCCGCCCACGACGATTCCGATCTTGACCACCGAACCCTGGCCGCCCGAACCCTCGGCTCGATTTCCGACCCACACGTTCCCGAAGTCATCCACTGACGTGCGCGATGGGTTCTTCGCGAGCGGATCCGGCGCCGTTCGGTATTCCCCGATGACTTCGCCTGTCAGTGCGTTGATGCGCGCGATCGTTCCGCGATCGGAGCAAGCAATGTTGACGAACGAGAAGTCGCCCAGAGGCGGCGCGATGTCGAGCTGCAGCTGATCGGCAACATCGTGGTTGACGTTCGAGAGGGCCCCCTCGTCGAAGTCGGCGTTCGTCGTGTAGGTCCGACTGACTTGGCCTGTGGCCAGGCCGACGAGCAGGGTCAACACGACGATGCGAGCAACCAGGCCGAGCGCGCGCGTCGCGCCGATCCGCGGATTTCGAGTCATGGGTTCGCTCTGCGGACGTGCGTCCGCGTGCGGACGGGAGCGATTCGCGCCGTCGAAGGACACCCCCTGCGGCGTGGCGCGATCCCCTCCTCCTTCCGAATGAAACTTCTTAGATGGAATTAGAAATGCCGAACTGACTTCCGTCAAACCGGGCCACCTTAGGAAGCTGCAATTGTCCGTCTCGATGACTCGTGAGCGGCCTTCGAGCGCCCGGGGGCGGTGTTGCGGCGCCATTTTGGGTCCGCGACGCGAGGCCGCCAAGGTCCGATCGCGGTGTTGTCGCTAGGCGCGGACGTTCGGATTGAGGAATCCTGCGCAGGTCCGCGCTGGACCGAAGGCTCGCTCAACTTCGTCCGCGCTTCGATTCTCGACGCGACTCGTGCTCGTTCGGCTTCGCGCTCAACGAGACCGCGTGAGGCGTGTCGTCGCCGACTCCGCGCGCGAGCCGGCTCCACGTGCCGCCGAGCACGAGCACAGCCGCGGACACGATCCACACGGTCGTCGACATCGATCCGGTGAAGTCGTAGAGCAGGCCGGTGAGCAGACCGCCCGTCGCGAACGCGACGTCCATGCCGAAGAACTCGAGCGCGAACACTCGGCCGCGGAACGCGTCGTCGACGTGCTTCTGCCAGAACACGGTCGACGCGACCCACAGCGCGCTTCCGCCCATGTGCGCGATGCCGACGAAGAGGCACGCGAGGTCGAGCCGATCGCTCGCGCCGAATGCCGCATAGCCGATCGCGGCGACGACGAAACCGGCGGTGATCTGTGCGCGCAGCGCCGCGTCGCTGCTGCCGTAGCGCCAGCGCGCGAGCACGGGTCCGATCGCGGTGCCGATGCCGCGCGCCGAGTAGAGCGCGCCGGTGGTGACGGCCGCCGCCGCGACCGCATCGCCCGTGGGCGTCTCGCCGAACGCTTCGTTGCCCGCGACCGCGAGCAGCACGAGCAGTCCGCCCGCCGCGCCCCAGAACGTCTTCGTGAACACGACCGGAGTGATGCGCAGATCGCGCAAGTGCGCGAGCCCGCGGCGCATCTCCGTCAGCGAGATCACATCGCGCCAGGAGAAGGGCTGGGGGTGCCTGGGAACTGGCGGCAGCTTCAGCCGGACGAGGAAGAGCGCGCTCACGACGTACGACGCGGCGTCGACGGCGAACGCGCCCGCCACGCCGAGCCAGCTCACGAGCCAACCCCCGGCGAGCGATCCGATGCACAGCGTCACGCTCCACGTGACCGAGGTGAGCGCGTAGGCGGCGTGCAGCTCCTCGGGCGGGACGGTGGCCGGCGTCGCGGCGCTGCGCGCGGCCTCGAAGAAGATCGCGATCGCGGTCTGGAGCGCGATGAGGACGTAGAGCCACGGCAGGTCCTCGGGATCGCGGATGAAGAGGAAGCCCAGGACGACGATCGCGCGCGCGACGTCCGCCGTGACCATCATCAAGCGGCGCGGCACCCGGTCCGCCACCGGTCCGGCGAGCGGTCCGAAGATCGCCGAGGGGACGAGTCGCAGCGCGAGCTCCACGCCGAACAACACCCCGACGCCGACGTGCGCCGTGCTCCCGCCCAGCGTCCCGATCAGGGCCAAGCACGCGACTCGGTTGAGCCAGTCGCCGGTCTGGCTGATGACCTGCGCCATCCACAGTTGCGCGAACTGGCGGTTGTTCCATGCGACGCGGAGCACCGCGACACGGTATGCGACCGTCGACGCTTGGAGAACGGAGGGATACAGCGTCCGAGCTGCTTCCTCACGACTCGCGCAGCGTGGATCGTGAAGAAGTCGCTCGGACTCCGATCGGATCGGTGAACCGGTTCGGCTCGGAGCTCCGTGAGATCTGCGCCACGCGACGGCCGAGGGCAGGACGAAGAGGCCGTCGCGGCGGCGATTCGATAACCCGATCTCGCGGGCGGGGCAGGCGGGGCCGCACCGTTCGGAAGCGACGGTCTCGCCGGTTTCCGCCCGCGGGTTCGGGGTCACCTGGAGACGGACACGACGTGCGGCTTCGTACGCTGGTGCGAAGCCGCATGGACGTCTTCGAGCACACCGCGCACAGGCCGTGGCCGCTCCCGAGCAGTCCGTGGGTGATGGCCCAGGTGTGGCACGACCTCTTGTTCGCGCATTGGCCGATGCCCGCGGACGAAGTGCGCGCCGCGCTCCCGCGGGGCATCGAGCTCGACCTCTTCGACGACGAGGCGTGGCTTGGGATCGTCCCGTTTCGGATGAGCGGCGTGCGATTGCGCTTCACGCCGCCCGTGCCGTGGCTCTCCGCGTTTCCTGAGCTCAACCTGCGCACGTACGTCCGCGCGCAGGAGACGCCGGGCATCTACTTCTTCTGCCTGGAGGCGAGCAATCCGGTCGCCGTCGAGGTCGCGCGACGCTGGTATCGGCTGCCATACCACCGCGCTTCGATGTCGTGCGTCCGCGACGGCGAGGACATCCGTTACGCGAGCACGCGCACGGATCGGCGCGGAGCACCCGCCGAGCTCGCGGGCCGCTACGGACCGCGCGGCGACGTGTTCGCGTCACGGCCGGGCACGCTCGAGCACTGGCTGACCGAGCGCTACTGCCTGTACACGACCGACGCGCGCGGCCGCGTCCTGCGCGGCGAGATCCACCATCCGCAATGGCACCTGCAGCCCGCGGTCGCGGAGTTCGAACGCAACACGCTGGCGCGCGCACACGGGTTCGAGCTACCCGATCGCGAGCCGCTCCTGCACTTCGCGCGTCGGCTCGAGATGGTCGCGTGGCCGCTCTCTGCGGTCGCGAGCTAGCTTCGCGTCTTCAAGCGCTTCGCGAGGAACTCCCGCACGATCTCCCACGCGGCGGCCGCGGACTTCTCGTCGTACACCGCGTTCGACGGGTTCGCGAACGCGTGTTCGGCGTCGAACGAATGGAACTCGTGCTTCTTGCTCAGCTTGTTCAGCACCGCGTCGAACTCGGCCACCGCGGACGGCGGGATGCTGCCGTCACGCTTCGCGAAGATGCCGAGCAAGTCGGCGCGCAGCGTCTCGAGCTTCACGGGATCGGTGATGGGGAAGCCGTAATACATCACGGCCGCGTCGAGATCGGGCGCCGCCAGCGCGAGCTCGAGCGATTGTCGGCCGCCGAAGCACCATCCGATCGAGCCGCGCCTCGGCGCGTTCACGCGCGCGTCGCGTGCGAGGAACTCGTGCGCCGCGAGCAGGATCCCGGTCGCGCGCTCCTGATCGACGGCCTTCATCGCCTTCAGCGCGTCGTCGGGGTTCGTCGCGACGACACCGCCGTAGAGGTCGACGGCGAGGCTCGCGTAGCCTTCGCCCGCCAATCGATCCGCCCAGTGCTTCACGTGGTCGTTCAGGCCCCACCATTCGTGGATCACGACGAGCGCTGGGAGCGGTGCCTTCGCGTTCGATGGCAAGGACAGGTACGCGCGCGTGCCGGCGAGATCGATCATCGCACCGAAGAGCTTCGGAGGTTCGCCTTCCTTGAGAACGTGCAACGCCTTGAACTCCTTCTCGGTCAGTTGCCCCGTCCAGCGGACCGTGTCGGACTTCGGCTGCGGCGTGTCCAGAGCACCGACGGTGTCGTGTGTGTCGTGCGATCGGCACGCGGCGAAGAGGAGCGCGAAGGCGCACGCGAGGGCGGCGAATCGAGTCATGTGAGGTCTCGTGAAGTTCGTATGCAGACGAGCGTCCGCGCGCCATTCTATGGAGCACCATGCAGGCGCCAATCCGGCTTTCGATCGATCCGCACCCGCTGCTCGACGCCGGCGTCTTCGTCACGACGTTCCACGATGCGCTGGAGCGGTGTCCGACTCCCTCGAAGGTGCGCGGGCTGTTGCGCTCACCGCCCGAGTCCGCGCCGCCGCTCGCGAGCGACGACTCGGTGCGCAAGAGCGTGCGCGATCTCCTGCGTCACGGCGGCTACAAGCCGACCGGCCGCGGCAAGCCAGCGAGCGAGTACCTGCTCGGCGCCGCCGCCGGCGCGCCGCTGCCCGAGATCAACGCCGCCGTCGACGCGTGCAACGCCGTCTCGCTGCACAGTGGGCTGCCGATCAGCGTCGTCGATCTCGATCGCTAGACGGGTCCGCACCGCATCGGCATCGCGACCGAGGGATCGAAGT
>CAZQHA010000035.1:0-16159 GCA_964592795.1 uncultured Planctomycetaceae bacterium
GACGCCGCCCCACAGGTCGGTCAAGGTCAGCGCCGAGATCGTCTGGTCGAAGTACAGCTTCGGCGAGAGCCCGAGCATCCCGACGCCGACCAGCGCGCCGCCGAGGATGCCGAGCACGATCGAGTACAGGCACAAGAACGGCGTCATCACGAACAGCGCGACGATGCGCGGCGTGACGAGGAAGTCGATCGTCGAGATGCCGAACGTGGTCAGCGCGTCCGACTCCTCGGTCACCTTCATCGTGCCGAGCTGCGCCGCGTACGCGGCTCCCGTGCGGCCGGCGAGGATGATCCCGACGATCATCGCGCCCATCTCGCGCACCATCGCGACGCCCACGAGGTTCGCGACGTAGAGGTCCGCGCCGAAGAGCCGCAATTGCACCGCGCCGACGAATGCCAGGATCAGGCCGATGATCACGCTCACGAGGGCGATGATCGGCAGCGCCTGCGCGCCCGCCTCGTAGACGTGCTGCACCAGGTCGCTGCGACGGAACTGCGCGCGGAACGTCGCGAAGCGGACGAGCGACGGCACGACCTGGCCGACGAACTCGAGCATCTCACGCGACCGCTCGAAGAAGCGCGTCGCGGCGATGCCGACTCGCTCGACGAGCGGCGCGGGCGGCTTCTCCTTGCGCGGCGCCTTGTCGGGGGATTCCTCCGATAGTCGGATCAGGTGGTCGACGCCGGTCGGAAGCCTCGATCGATCGACGTCGACGTCGCGCTCGGCGGCGATGCCCTGCGCCGCCATCACGTACATCAGGAGGCTCGTGTCGAAGTCGCCGAGCTCCGTTGCGTCGAACACGACGCGCTTCGCGGGCGGATCGCCGAGCGATCGCGAGAGATGGCGCGGATCGGGCCGCGACGACGTCAGGTGCCAGTCGCCCGCGAGCCGGACGACGAGCTCGTCCCCTTGCCGATCGAGCGTCGCGCTCGCTTCCACGCGGGCGGAGTCTAGCGATCGCTAGCGGCGGAGGGACGCGGCTCGACGCTCCAAGCGATCGCCGGCGCGTCCGCCGCGGCGCGGCCCTTCGTGGCGCGCAGCACGACGACGTCCTCGCGATCGTGCGGCAGGATCCGCATCGCGTACGGCAATCCGCCGACGTCCACTTCGCCCGTGCACAAGGGCGACACGGCATCGCGGAACTCCTGCGCGTCGCCCGCGGTGTCCCACACCGTGACGAGCTCGAGCCAGCGCTCGTTGCCCTGGCCGAGCAGGATCACTCGGTCGCCGCCCCAGCCTGCGGCGGAATCGTTGGTGTACGCGATGCCGACGATCGCGAGCGGGTTCTTGACGTCGAGCCCCGTGCGCTTCGCGACCGGCGTGGTGAGGAGCGCGAGCACGATCTCCCCCAGCGTGTCCTCGCCGAGCACCTCCCATTCCTTGGGACGCGCGCCCGCGTCGAAGCGCACGACGCGCGGATCGTCGCGGTCGTCTCCCTCCCAGTACTTCTCGGGGTGCAGGATCTGCTCGGAGGAGCGCGGCGGCTCGGTGAACGCGCGCTGGATGTCCTCGATCTTGGCGGGCTTCATCGACAGGTTCATCGCGCGGCTGCGCGTGAGGAACCCTTCCCCGCGCAGATAGGCGGCGAGCAGCGGCTTCCAGAGATACGGCGGCGCCGTGTCGAGACCGGCCGTGCCGATGTCCGCCGACTCGAGCAGCGCTTCCTTGTCGATGTCCTTGAGGTGCGCGATCGTCCACTGGTTCATCGCCGCGGTGCCGCTGCCCTCGACGACCGCTTGGAACGCGAACTCGGCGTCGGTCTCCTCGTTCATCCGCTTCAGCGTGCCGTCGATGTCGAACGTCTGGTCGTCGAGCGCGTGCGTCAGCTCGTGCGCGAGGATGATCTTCGCGATGTCCCCCTTGAACGAGTCCATCAGGAAGAACGTGTCGCTCGACGGATCGTAGAAGCCGCCCACCTGCTCCTTCAGCAGCTCCTCGACCGTCGCCATCAAGTCCATGTCGTGCGGGATCAGGCCGAGCATCTTGGCCACGGTCTCGTCGCGCGCGAGCCGCTCGGGCGACTGCGTGAGCTCTTGACGCTGCTTCATGTACTGCACGAAGCCGTCCTTGTCGGTGACCTTCACGCTCACCGGACGCTTGAACTTCATGCCGCGCATCTTCTCGATGTCGACGCGGATCTCCTCCGACACCGCTTCGAGCTCGGCCTGCGTCCAGCGCTCCTGTGCGGCGGGCGTCGTGGGAACGGAAGTGAATGCGATCGAAGCGAGGATCCAACCGAGGGACATGTCACACCTGGAGTGGGTCGATGGAGGGCCGAGAATCGTCGTCGCGCGCCGACGCAGGCGCAAGCGACGAGCTCAGGTAGTCGCGCGAGAACGCCGCCACATACCGATCGCATACACCGCGACGCCGGCGGCGAGCCACACGCCGAATCGCTTCCACGCGACGAGCGGCAATCCGGCCATCGTGTAGACGCACGCCGCCGCGCCGGCGGGCGCGACGAGCCACACGAGCGGGACCCGGAAATGGCGGGGCGCGTCGGGCTTCTTCACGCGCAGGATCAAGACGCCCAGACACGCGATGAGGAACGCGAAGAGCGTCCCGATGTTGGTCAGGTCGTACGTCGCGTCGTCGTCCATCAGCGCCGCGCCGATCGCCACGACGAGCCCGGTCGCGATCGTCGTCACGTGCGGCGTCTTGTAGCGCGCGTGCACCTTGCAGAAGAACTTCGGCAGGAGCCCGTCGCGCGCCATCGCGAAGAAGATGCGCGGCTGTCCGAGCTGGAACACCAGCAAGACGGCCGCCATCGAGATCACCGCGCCGACCGACAGCACGAGCTGGATCCACGGCAGGCCCGCGCCTTCCAGCGCGCGCGCCAGCGGATCGGAGCCCGACGCGAGCTGCTGGTACGGCACGAGCCCGGTCGCGACGAGGCCCACGAGCATGTAGATGACCGTGCACACGCCGAGCGCGACCAGGATCCCGATCGGCATGTCGCGCTGCGGATTCACGGTCTCCTCCGCGGCGGTCGAGATCGCGTCGAAGCCGATGTACGCGAAGAACACGATCGCGGCGCCCTGGTGGATGCCGGTCCAGCCGTTCGGCGCGAACGGCGTCCAGTTCTCGGTGTCGACGTGGAACGCGCCGACGCCCAGGAACAGCGCCAGCACGCCGAGCTTCAGGTAGACCATCCAGTTGTTGACGGTCGCGCTCTCGCGCACTCCGCGCACGAGCAGCCACGTGATGAACAGGACGATCACGACCGCGGGAAGGTTGACGAGCACCGGCCACTCGCCGAGGTGCGGCGCGGACGCGATCACGGCCTGCAGCTCCGCGACGCGCGCCGCGTCACCTCCATGCGTCGCCGCGCGCAGCTGCTGCATGACGTCGCCGTAGCCGTGCGCGACCCAGTACGGCAGATCGAGGTTCACCGCGCGCAGGATCGACTCGAAGTAGCCCGACCAGGCGATCGCGACCGCGACGTTGCCGACCGCGTACTCGAGCACGAGGTCCCACCCGATGATCCAGGCGATGCACTCGCCCATCGTCGCGAACGCGTACGTGTACGCGCTCCCCGCGACGGGGATCATCGACGTCAGCTCCGCGTAGCACATGCCGGCCAGCGCGCAGACGAGCCCGAGCAAGAGGAACGAGAGCACGAGCGCCGGCCCCGCGCCCGCGCGCACGCCGATCTCGCCCGCCGCCGCGGTCCCGAGCGTCGAGAAGATGCCCGCGCCGATCACCGCGCCGATGCCGAGGAACACGAGGTCCTTGGCGCGCAGCACGCGCGGGAGACGGTGCTCGGCGCTGTCGGCGCTGGCTTGGAGCTCGTCGAGGCTCTTCGTCCGGAACGGATGGATCCTCGCCATGCGGCGATGATGGCCTGTGCGACCGGGGTGCGATCAAGCTCCAGGGAGCTTTTTCTCGGCGAACGCTAGGATGCGGCGCATGAGCACGACGCTGAAGGACACCGGGACGAGACCCATCCAACCCATCGATCTCGCGGCCGAGCGCGCCGCGCTCGGGGCGGCGCTCGAGGACGCGGTTCTCGCCGTCCTGCGCAGCGGCCAGTACGTGCTCGGCCCGGAGGTCGAGCGCTTCGAGCGCGACTTCGCGAAGCTGCACAGCTGCCCGCACGGCATCGCGGTCTCGAACGGCACCGACGCGCTGATCCTGGGCCTGAAGGCGCTCGGGGTGAAGGCCGGCGACACGGTCGTGACGACGCCGTTCACGTTCTTCGCGAGCGCGGGCTCGATCGCGTGGATCGGCGCCGAGCCCCGCCTCGCCGACGTCGATCCGGACACGGCGCTCCTCGATCCGAAGAAGGCCGAGGCCGCGATCGATGCGCAGACCACGTGCCTCCTGCCCGTGCACCTCTACGGCCAGCTCGCGGACATGAAGGCGTTCCGCGCGATCGCCGACAAGAAGCGCATCGCGATCCTCGAGGACGCCGCGCAATCGCACGGCGCGCGCCGCGACGGTGAGACGTGCGGCTCGCTCGGCGACGCGGCCGCGTTCTCGTTCTACCCGACGAAGAACCTCGGCGCGTGTGGCGAGGGCGGCTTCATCGCGACGCGGCGATCGGACGTCGCCGAGCGCGCGCGACGGCTGCGCGACCACGGCAGCCCGGTCAAGTACCAGCACCACGAGATCGGCACGAACTCGCGCCTGCAGGGGATCCAGGGCGCGGTGCTGAACGTCAAGCTGCCGCACCTCGCGGCGTGGAACGAGCGCCGCCGCGCGATCGCCGCGCGCTACGACCGCGCGTTCCGTGGCAGCCGCGCGATCCTGCCGATCGCGACGGCGAGCGGCTCGCAGCCGGTCTACCACCAGTACACCGTCCGCGCGCGCGGCGAGGTCACGCGCGACGCGCTGATCGCCGAGCTCAAGACGCGCCAGATCTTCGCGGCGGTCCACTATCCCTCGCCGGTGCACCTGCAGGAGGCGGCGCGCTCGTGGGGCTACGGTCCGGGAGACTTCCCGAACGCGGAGGCGCTGGCCCGCGAAGTCGTCTGCCTGCCCGTGCACCCGTTCCTGTCCGACGCCGAGGTCGACCGGGTCGCCGAGGCCGTGCTGCAGATCTGCGAGAAGGGCCCGGCGCGTCCGGTGAAGTGATTCGCGTCGGAGCGAGCGCGATGTCGATACACGGAGCGATGACGCGGTCCCTTCTCCTGGCCGTCTTCGCGTTCGCCGCGAGCGCGTTCGCATGGCCGCCGCCGGCGGTCCAGCGTCCGCCCGCGCCCGACTCGAAGGACGTTCCGCCGCCGCGGCGACACAACCCGAAGGCGGGCGCGGACGACGCAGTCATCGAAAGGTACTTCGCCGACTGCGACGAGAACGGCAACGGCTGGATCAGCTTCCGCGAAGCGGAGTCCGCGATGGGCCTCTCCCGCCAGAGCTTCGCGGAGTTCGACAAGGACCGCGACGGCCGCATCGATCCCGTCGAGTTCAAGCTGCGCTACGAAGCCATCAAGAAGTTCGGCGGCGCGTTTCCCGCGCCGACGTCGAGCACCACCGCGCGCCGGGGGCCGGCGCGCACGCCGGACACGCTCGTGCGCGCGTACGACAAGAACGCCGACGGGATCCTCGACTCGCTCGAGCTCAAGCGCCTCCTGGACGAGAACGCGGGGGCGCTGCCGTCGGACGTCGCGCTCGAGATCCTCGATCTCGATCGCTCCGGCAAGCTCGAAGCGGCGGAGATCGCGCATCTCGCGTCGATCCTCTCGCGGAGCGCAGCGCCGCAATCGGCCGGTCCGGCTCCCGAGTCGATCGACGAGCTCTTCGCCAAGCGGATGAAACGGCCGTCGGAATCGACGGGCTCGACCGCACTGTCTCTATGGATTCCCGGACCCGTGTCCGCGTTCGAGCGCCTCGACTACGACGAGGACGGCCAGCTCAGCGCGAGCGACCTCGTCGAGCTCGCCCGGCCTCTACAGGTTCCCGTACGCATCCACGCGTTGATCGCGGCGCTCGACACCGACGGCGACGGAACGCTGTCCGAGTCGGAGTTCCGCGCGTCGATGCGCTGACGCGCGAAGCGCGAGCGGAATCTCGATTCGCAGGGAAACGGCTCGCCCCTGCTGGCAATACACTTCACGGGCCTCGTCAATCCCCCCCAAGAAGGAGTCTTTTTCATGCAAACACGCCGTATCTTCCTGGCCGCTCTCTCCCTCGCCGTCCTGACGACCGTGGCCTTCGCGCTCGACATGGTCCTCAAAGCCGATCCGGCGAACGTCGTCGCCGCGCGGATCGCCGGCACTTGGAAGCTCGAGACCACTCTCACCAAGCGCTTCGACCCCGACAACGCGACCAAGGCCGCGTCGACGATGACGTTCACCGACAACCCGGCCGTGCTCGCCGGGCTCCAAGCCGACTCGGCGCGATTCAACAATCGCCAGATCTTCGCGTCGGGCATCGTCAACATCGACGGCACCACGCACACGTACATCCTCTCGAACCGCAGCGGGAACATGTACCTGACCTGGTACACCGCGGTCGAAGAGAACGCGACCGCGAACCCGGTCGAGAAGACCGTCCAGATCGCCGTCGCGCGCGACCAAGCGAAGGACATCCTCGTGCTCGGCGGGCCGACCCCGCGCGATCCGTCGGCGACGTACGAGCGCGCGGCGCGCTGACGCACGCGACTCTCGACGACGCGAAGAGCAGCCGGGCCGCGAGATCGCGGTCCGGCTCCGTTTTCACTCGAGCAGCGAGACGAGGTTCTCGAGTCGCGGCCCGCGCTCGGGGTCGGCGACGGCGTACGTCGCATGTCCGCTGAGCGTCACGCCGGCGAAGCTCCCGTCGAGACCGAGCACGTAGAAGTGGAGGCCGAACGCGGGCCGACCGTTCGCGTCGACGAGATCGGGCTGATAGCGCGACTGCCGGTGCGTCTGGCGAACGATGCGCTTCAAGACCTCGAGCCCGGCTTCGACGGGCGCGGCGCCGCGGCGCAGGAGCTCGACGATCGCGAAGCTGCCGTTCGCCAGGATGCACGCCTCGCCGCGCCCCGTGGCGCCCGCGCTGCCGGCGTCCTGATCGCAGTAGAGCCCGGCGCCGATGATCGGGGAATCGCCGACGCGGCCGGGGATCTTCCACGCCAGACCCGACGTCGTGGTCGTGCACGCGATCGCGCCGCTCTTCGCGAGCGCCGAGCAGTGGATCGTTCCCGTGACGCGCTTCTCCGCGGCGCCGATCACCGCGCCGGTCCTCGGTGCGGCGTCCTCGGTGGGCGGATACGGAACCTTCGGCGGAGCCGGCAGCCGATCGTCGCTCGTGCTCATGCTCTCCTTCCACTCCATCCATTTCTTGCGCGACGCTTCCGTCAAGAGCTCGGTGTGGGGATGCCCGTGTGCGCGCGCGAACTCGTACGCGCCGCGCCCGACGAGCAGGCAGTGATCGGTGCGCTCGAGCACGAGCCGCGCGACCTCGCTCGGATGGAGGATGTTCTCGATGCACGCGACCGCGCCGGACTTGTGGCGCGGACCGTACATGCACGCGGCGTCGAGCTGCACGACGCCGGCCTCGTTCGGCAACCCGCCCAGGCCGACGCTGTCGTCGTTCGGATCGGCTTCCGTGATCTTCACGACGTCGATCGCGACGTCGAGCGGGTCGGCGCCGTCCAAGAGGCGCGCGTAGTGCGCCTTCATGCCTGCGAGCGCGTTGCTGCTCCCGACGAGCACGGGCGGTCCGTCCGCGCCCGACGCCGGCGCGTACGTGTGGTTCTTCGATGGCGACGCGCAACCCGCGGCGATCGCGCTCGCCGTGAGCGTCGAGCTCAAGAACGCGCGCCGGGACAAGTTCTCATGCGTCATGGGGCACCGGTTCCTTCTGCAGTCCTTCCGCGGGCGCACCGCGGATTCCGAGGCATTGCGCGCGCAGCCACAGCCGAGCGCCGCTCACCCATTCTCGCCAGCGCTCGGCGAGCTCGCCGTCGCCGGCGCGCGCGCAGGCGGCGAGCCGCAGCTCGAGCTCGAAGCGCAAGCTCTCCAGGTAGCGCGCGAGGTCCGTCGGCCGCGGGTCCGCCAGCGCGAGCGCCGTCGACAGGATCGCCGCGCCGCTGCGCCGCATCTCCTCCGCGTCGACGTGCGACATGCGATCGAGGCTCGTGTGATAGGCGAAGTCGGGGAAGTGCCAGAACAAGATCGCCGGGATCTTCGCCTCGAGGAACACGTCGTGGTCGCTGCCGCCTTCGAAGGGGTGCTCGGCGGTCGGCCACTGCGGCGACAGCGCGCCGACGTCGACGAGCGCCGTGCGCGCGACGAGCGCGAGACCGCTGGGACGGATGTCGCCCGCGTCGACCTCGCTCCGTCCCCACGCGGTGTGCTCGTCGGGCGGGAGGACGCGCACGCTGGCCGGATCGGGCGCGCGCTCGAGCAGCGAGATCGCGCCGGTCGCGGTCTGCGACTCGCCGGTCATGTCGGCCGAGATCGCCGCGACCGTCGTGCGCTCCGCCGCGTCGAGCCACTCGCGGCTCTGGCGGATCTCCGCGCCGAACAGGCAGACGAGGCTGCGCGAGGGCGCCTCGATCCGGCCGCCCTGGACGAGCTCCGCGCTCGCGCGCAGTCCCTCGAGCACCGTCGCGACGCCGCTCGCGTTGTCGCACGCGCCCGGCTCCTGCACGTGCGCCGCGATCACGATCGCCTCCTCGGGGTGCTGCGCGCCGACGATCGTCGCGACGAGCGTCCGGAGCGGCCGCTCGGCGAAGCGCACCTCCGAACGGAAGGCGATGCGCGCGCCGCCGCGCTGCGCGAGAGCCTCTTGGATGCGGCGGAACGAGCGCTTCGAGATCTGCGCGGCGGGAAGCGGACTGGGATGCGGGAGCGAGCGGTACTGGATCGCGTCGAGGTGACGCTCCGCGCCCGTCGGATCGACGTTGTAGGTCTCGAGCGACGCCGAGAGCGCGAGCACCGCGCCCTTCTCGCGGGCGCGCTCGAGCGATCCGCGATCGAGCGACGACTCGGTCACCCACACGGAGCCGGGTCGGAGCTCGTCGAGCTCGATGCACGCGTCGCCTTCGACGTCCGCCGACGGCGCATTGCGCGGGAGCATCGTGCGGTCCTCGTCGCCGGGCTCCAGGAGCTCGTGCAGGAGCTGCCGCGTGCCGCCGCTCACGAGCTCGAGCTTCGCGCGCAGCGGCGTCCATGCCGGCGAGCCGAGCGCCGACTCGCGCACTTCGAGCGTGAACCGCGGGTCGGTGCCGAACCCGATCGCGCGCAGCGCCGACGCCACGTGGTCGATCGACGCGTCGAAGCCCTCGTTCGCCGGCTCGCGGTAGAACTTGTCGAGATACGCGGCGGTCGCGAGCGCGCGCTCGGTCTCGAACTCCTCGTGGAGGAGCCGGGCGAAGCGCGCGGGCCCGCTCGTCCCCAGCGCGATCGGCGCGCCGCGGTGCGCGGTGTCGAGCCGCGCGGGCCGCGCGTCCTCGGCCTGGCGCGCGAGCTCGATCAGCTGGTCCTTCGACGGCGCGGCCCGGCACGCGATCGCGCACGCGCACAGGACCGCGCTCCAGGGGATCGTGTGCGCTCGCGCCGCCATCGCTCAGCGATTCACGTACTTGTCGATCAGGAGGCCCAGGCGCAGGCGCGCCGCGGGGGGGATCCGGTCCGGCGCGGTCATGATCGCGTGCTGCAGCGCGCGCGAGCACGCGCACTTCGCCGCGCCCCCGAGCGCGGGGACGGTGCCGACGATCAGCTCGCGCGCGTTGCCGATGTTCTTGCTCATCACGGCGAGGATCGCCTCCACGGTGACGTCCTCGTGCGACTCGTGCCAGCAGTCGTAGTCGGTGGCCATCGCGACCGTCGCGTAGCAGATCTCGGCTTCGCGCGCGAGCCGCGCCTCCTGCAGGTTCGTCATGCCGATGACGTCGACGCCCCACTGGCGGTAGATCTTCGATTCGGCGCGCGTCGAGAACTGCGGGCCTTCCATGTTCAGGTACGTCCCGCCGTCGTGGACTCGGATCTCGAGCTTGCGCGCCGCCGCGACCAGCGCCGACCGCACTTCGGGGCAGACCGGGTCGGCGAACATCACGTGCGCGACGACGCCGTCTCCGAAGAACGTGTCGACGCGGTGCCGGGTGCGGTCGAAGAACTGGTCGATCACGACGAAGTCGCCCGGGGCGATGTCCTCGCGCATCGATCCGACGGCGGACACCGAGACGATGCGCGTCACGCCGAGCTTCTTCATGCCCCACACGTTCGCGCGGAAGTTGATCTCGGTCGGGCTGATGCGGTGACCGCGCCCGTGGCGCGGCAGGAACACCATGCGGGTCCCGGCGAGCACGCCGGTGACGTACACGTCGCTCGGTGCGCCGAACGGAGTCGACAGATCGACCTCGCGGACGTCCGTCAGACCGCGGATGTCGTACAGACCCGAGCCACCGATCACGCCGATCACGGCCTTCTCAGTCATGCGTTCGTCCTCGCGCGCGCCGCCCTCCGCGACGCGGAGCGGCGCGCGACGTCGACGGGGCCGAGAGCCGTGCGACGACGAGCGTCGCGTACGAGCCGCGCGGGAGCTCGAACGAGAGATCGACGGCGTCGCGACCGTGCCGCGACAGCGAGAGCTCGCGCGGATGGATCACGAGCGCGCGGTCCTCGCCCTTGAGCTGGAAACCGCTGACGCCGCGGATGTCGAACTCGTCCGCCTTCACGCCTTCGCGTCGCAGCGCTTCCTCCAAGAGCTCGCGTTGCCGCGGGTGCTCGACGTCCGCGAGCCGCGGTCCGGGCAGCCGGAACGAGTTCTTCATCTCCGGATCGACCGGCATCGCGCCGCGCGCGAAGAAGAGTCGGCCCTCGGGAGTCGGAACGACGAGACGCTCCGGCGGCGGCGTGATCGATTCGACGTACCGCGCGACCGCTCGATTCCAGAGGTGCGACTGCCACGCGTAGAGATGGATCAGCCGCAGCCGAGACGCGATGTAGCGGAACGCGCCCGCGAAGTCGTCCGGCCGCCGGGCCAAGTGCTCGAAGACCGAATGGTGCGCGCCGAACCGGCCGGCGACGTCGCGGCACGCGCGCCAATCGCCCCACTTCGCCGCGAGTCCCGTCTTGAAGCGCTTGTTGCGCTCGTTGTCGCTCTCGGAGCGCGCGCACAGGAGCGAGCGCAACGCGCGCTCGTGCTCGCCGACCGCGAGGTCGCGCGCGATCCAGCCTTGTCCGTGCTTCAAGTTCCCGAAGCGCTGCTCGCCGAAATAGTTCGGGATCCCGTGCGCGCGCACGGACGCGAGCTCGTGCTGGAGCGCTTCGAGCGCGCTCCGCGAAACGTCGCGCAAGCGCACGTCGAACGCGTTGCCGTGGCTGTGCTCCGGCGTCAGCGGCTCGCTCGCGAACCCGATCGGCTCGATCTTGAGCTCCGGCGTGCGCAACCGGACCGCTTGCGCGCGCGGCGCGCTCATGAACTGCGTGGTGACGCCTTGCCGGTCCTTGAGGCCCGCCATCCCGACTTCGCCGGTCGCCACGCCGGCCATCTCGGCCAGCACCTCGGCGGCTTCGATCGACGTGCGCTTCTTCTTCGTGACGCGGTAGACGCGGAAGCGGCCGCGCGGACGGAGGTAGCTCTCGTCGAGCAGCTCGCGCACGCGGAAGTCGCCGACCTTCTCCTTGATCTTCATCGTGGGCGCACCTTCGCGAGCTGCTTCAGGAGGCGCGCGAAGTCGCGCGGGATCTCGGCTTCGATGCGCAGCGTGCGCGGCGCCTCGCCGGGCGCGACGACCGCGGGCAGCTCGATCGAGAGCGCGTGCAGCGTCAGTCGATCGATCAGCGGCGTCTCGTGGCTGCCGGGCTTCTTGTGGTAGTCGCGCTTGATCTCGGAGAGCGACAGCGAGTTGCGTCTCCCGTACACCGGATCGACCGCGAGCGGGAACCCGACCTCGCGCATGTGCACGCGGATCTGGTGCGTGCGGCCGGTCAGCGGCTCGCAGCGCAGGAGGGTGTACCCGCGGAAGCGCTGCTCGACTTTCACGCGTGTCCGCGACTCCTTGCCGTGCTTGCGGTCGACCTGCATGCGCCCGCTCTTCTTCTCGTCGGGTCCGATGGGAAGGTCGATCACGTCCTCTCCGCCGTTCGCGAGCCCGTACTCGCCCTCGACGAGCGCCAGGTACGTCTTCGTCACGCGGCCCGCGTCGAACGCCTCGCGCACCTGCCGCTCGGCCTCGATCGTCTTCGCGACGAGCACGACGCCGGTCGTGTCCTTGTCCAGGCGATGCAGGAGACGCGGCCGGAACTCGAGACCCGGACCCGGCGTCGACGGATCGGCGCGCTCGATCTTGGAGCGATCGAGCGCGAGCTCGAGCAGCGCGCCCGCGAGGCTCGCGTTGCCGCGCGCCCAGCGCTCGGGCTCCGACGCGAGGCCGGCCGGCTTGTCGACGGCGAGGAGGTGCTCGTCCTCGTGGAGGATCGGGATCTCGGCCTTCGGCGCGACCGGCGCTTCCGGAAGCCCCTCGGTCTCGTCGAACTGGATGATCAGCACCTGGTCCGCGCGCAAGCGCTGCGACGGGTTCGCGGGCCCGCCGTCGACGAGCACGTTTCCATCGCGCACTTGCCGGCGCAAGAAGCCCTTGTTGAGGAGCGGAAACGAAAGGCACAGGAACTCGTCGAGCTCCATGCCGTGCCGCTCCGGCGGGATCGGGATGTAGTGACTCACGGCGGACGACGGCTCAGGTGCGGGGCGCCGCGCCGCGGCTCTCGCGCGCCGTCTGGAACACCGACTCGCGGAGCGCACCCACGTACGGCAGGTTGCGGTATCGGCCGGCGAAATCGAGACCATAACCCACGACGAAGAGATCCTCGACTTCGAAGCCGCGGAAGTCGGCCGCGAGCGGCACCGCGCGGCGCGCGGGCTTGTCGAGGAACACGCACGAGCGCACCTCGCGCGCGCCGCGGGCGGCGAGCTCGTCGCGGAGACGCTTCAGCGTCCGCCCCGTGTCGAGGATGTCGTCGACGAGCAGGACGTCGCGTCCCTGGATCTCGTTGCCGGCGGGGAAGACGACGTCGAGCGCTCCCGATTGCGTCCCGTCGCGGTAGCTCGACGCGGCGACGAAGGCGAGCTCGAGCGGGATCGGAATGCGCCGGATCAGATCCGACGCGAACACGCACGATCCCTTGAGCACGGAGACGACCGTGAACTCGCGTCCTTCGTAGGCGCGCGTCAGTTCGTCCGCGAGTTCGTCGATCCGCTCGCGAATCTCACCTTCGCTGAACAAGACTCGCTCGATGTCCGCTTCGAGTGTCATCCGTCGCAGTCCGCGCGCGACAGGATAGCGATCTCGACTGCGCCTCACACGCCGGAGAGTGGCCGCGCAATGATCTCGGCACCGAAACTTTCGTCAAAGATCGGCTTGTTGCACTCAACTAGGCCGGCTATAGTGCCGTCGCGATTGGCAGTTCTGCCTCGCGTGATGCGCGGGGCTCGCGAAGGCCCCGAGAGTCCTCGGGGAGCTGCGGTCTCGGCCGCTTCGCGCAGGAGGATCTGCTGTCGGCGGGCTCCTCTCTCGACCAGCGCTGTTCCGCGGTCCGTCGAGCTCGGCTCACAAACGCGAATCCCTGAATTCGAATTCAGTCTCAGTCCATGTCCACTCCGACGAAACGCAACTACCAACGTCGCAGCGACGAGGATCGAATCTCCGAGCTGACCGCGAAGCTCGAGAAGATCAAACAGCGCATGGAGATGAAGTCGCGCAAGGACTCGCCGGTCCTGCGCGAGGTCACCAAAGTGCAGCGCGTGCTCCGCAAGTTCGCGCAGACCGCGCTCGATCACGGTCGCGAGGATCTGGCCAATTCGACGCAAGCGTTCGCCGCGGGGCTCGAGCGTTCCGTCAGCGCGGAGATCGACGAACCGCGCCGCCGCGGGCGGCCGCCGCAGGTCGCCTGAGCGGCATCCCGCGGGATCCCTGCGTGACCCTGCGAAGGCATCCTGACGTCGCGGTCCTCTCGTCGCGGAAGATCTTCGCGGGACGAATCTTCGACGTGGTCCAGGAGCGCGTGCGCCTGCCGTCGGGACTCGAGCAGGACTTGGCGATCGTCGATCACCCGGGAGCGGTCGCGATCGCCGCGCTCGACTCGGACGGTCGCCTCGTGCTCGTGAAACAGTACCGCCACGCCGCGGGCGAGTGGCTCGTCGAGGTGCCCGCCGGTCGACTCGAGCCGAACGAGAGCCCGCTCGATGCCGCGCGACGCGAGCTCGAGGAAGAGACCGGCCTTGTCGCGGATCGCATCGAGCTCTCGCGCGAGTTCTTCGCCGCGCCGGGGTTCTGCAGCGAGCGGATGTTCCTGTTCGTCGCGCGCGATCTGCGCGAGATCCCCGGGGGCGGACGCGCGAAGGACGAGGACGAGGAGCTCGAGCTCGTGCGCATGAGTCCCGCGGACGTCCTCGCGAGCGGCGTGCGGGACGCGAAGACGCTGATCGCCGCGGCGCTGCTCGCGTGATCGAGCGTCATCGCCGCTCGAGATCCACGAGCGTGTGGAAGCCTCCTTGTCCGGGCGCGACGCGGCCGCGACCGTCGCGGCAGACGATCGCGCCCGAGAATGCGGCGAGGATGCCGCGCCCCCTCCCACCGACGATGCTCTCGGGCGCGCTCGCGCCGAGGTCGCCGCACTCGAGCACGTCCTCCGCCGCGCGCGCGATGCGACGCGCGCGCGGCTCGCGCGCGTCGCACACCCAGACCCACTCTTCGCCGGCGACCGGCGCCAGCTGACGCGCGTCGAGCCCGGTCGGCGCCCGCCACACGACCGCGTCGCGCGCGTCGACGAGCACGACCTCGCGGCCCCCGTCGAGCACCCACACCCAGTTCGCGCGCGGTCCGGGGGCGAGAGCGACGATCGATCGAGCGACCAGGGCGCACGAGCGCGCTCCGCCGGCGTCGATGCGCAGGAGCTCTCCGCGCGACGTCCCGATCGCGACCGCGCTCGGGATCCCGGCGATCGCCGTGAACGAGTCGTCCTCCGCCAGGACCTCGCGCGCGCCGTCGCGCGCGGTGCGCGTCGCACGAGCGCACCCCGCGGCGTCGATCTCGATGCACAGCGCGTCGCCACGCGCGGTCGCCGCGAGATCGGCGCAGCGGTCGATCTCGATCGCGAGCTCCGTTCCGCCGCTCGCGCGCGCGAGGACGAGATCGTGGCCCGCGCGTGCGTGCGCCTCCCGAGAGCGCACGATCCACACGCCGACGTCGCCCGCCGACGCGAGCCGGAGCGGCGACTCGACGCGCAGCACGCGCGCGACGATGCCGTTCTCATCGAGTCCGTACACCGCGCCCGCGCCGCGGTCCGCGGCCCACACGGCGACGTCCCCCGCCGGAGCGATCTCGCGTTCGAGCCAGTCCCCGCGGACGAGCGACGACAGCACGGCGAGCGCGGCGCCGATGCCCAAGAGCACCAGGCTGCGCCATTCGAGATCCTCCGGCGGAGAATCGGGTAACGGATCGCGATCGCGCTCCACGGTGGATGGACGCGTCGAGACGTGCGCCGGTTGCAGCTCGAATCGAGACGTGGGATCGCGTTCTCGCGGCAATGTCGGCAGAATCCTCGTCGAATGGCGTTTCGAGCACATTTCTCGGCGCTACTCGTGGTGGCCGGCGCCTGCCGGGCCCCGGCGCCCAAGGCCGAGCCGCCGCCGCTTCGGCTGGCGTCCGAAACCTACGCGGGAACGATCCACACCGGGCCGATCGCGGCCGAGCCGGCGGAGTCCGACGCGCGCGACGCATGGTGGTTCGAGCTCGAGTGCGCGTACGTCGCGCCGAGCGCTCCGCTCGCGGGCGAGCCGATCGCCGCGCGGACGCGCCAGGTCTTCGTCGAATCGGACGAGGAGACCGTGCAGACGCACAGCGTGCTCGGGAGCGGAATCCTGTGCTCGCGCACCCAGGACCGCGACGTCGCTTCCGCGCAACTCGCCGTGCAGGCCCATCCTCTGTGGCCCGGCACGACCGTGTCGTGGAGCGCGCGCCCCAATCCGGACGCGCCGAGGGCTCCGCGCCTGCGTTGGCGCGCGCTCGCGATCGAGATCTCGCGGCCGGCGGGACGCGGAGAGCCGGTGTCGCTCGCCGTCGTGCTCGAAGGCGAAGTGGATCCGCGCGACCGTCCGACGAGCGACGCGCCGCGCGCGCGCGTGCAGCGCGAGCACCTCGTGCTCGATCCGCTCGACGACCTCGAAGACGCGCCTCTCGTCGTCCTCGTGCCGGCTCCGTGCGACGACGCTCCGTTCGGCGGCT
>CAZQHA010000036.1:0-15972 GCA_964592795.1 uncultured Planctomycetaceae bacterium
GGCGATCATCGTCGCCACGAGACCAACGACCATCGACGCCAGCGCGACCCACGCCAGCGTCGCCGCCGACTTTGCCGCTGCGTCCGCCGCCTGCTCGGCACGAGCACGCTCCTCCGGGGTGAGCGGCGCCGGGTCCTCGCCGCGCTGCGCCGACGCGTCGGTCGCCTGCACGCGGCCGAGTTCGCGTCCGATCCATGCGCCGTTCGTGTCCATTCGACTCGCCGCCGCGCCCGCGGCCGCGCCGCCCGCGTTCGCGACGCCGGCCATGAGGCCGGACGTTCCGAGCGAGGTCAGGAACAACGCGATGGTGAGCCCCGCGGCCCAGTTCAACGTCGCGTACAAGAACGGACGGTACGTGCCGTCGTGGCGTGCCAACCGATTCATCACCGTTCCGGCGACGGCGCCGACGACGACCGCCGTGATCAGCATCCACACGATCGCACCGATTCCGATTCCAGCGGCGACGTCGTCGGGTTCGCTCGCTCCGATCGCCGCTGCCGTTCCGGAGAGCCCGAGCGCCGCTCCGAGCGTCCCCATCAGGATCGTCGTCCCCAATCCTGCGACCGCGCCCGCGAGGATCGCGCCCCAATGTCCGCTGACGAGATTCCATCCGATCTTCGTCACGGTTGGGATTGTTCCGGAAGTAGTGATGCTTACCGATTCGTACTGTGCGTTCATGTTGATCCATCCTCAGTCGCGCGGCGGAGCGCGTCGAAGAGCGGAAGTACTTCTCGACAGCTCTCCGCAGCTGTTCGTGGAGAGCGTGCGAATGCGCAAAGCGCATGCCGTTGTTCCCGCACGAAACCCGAGTCGAGCCCGCGCGAAACGGGTAATCGTTCGCTCCACGCTCGGAGTCATTCCGACTTGCGGCCGCCGCTGACGTCCGTCCCGCCGACGACCGGCGACCGGAGCGAGCCGGTGGAGTCCTCCGCGGGCGGCGCGTTCTCCATCTGCGTCTTGTGCATCTGCCGCGCGCCGAGCTTCTTCGCCAGCGCGGGCGCCACGCTGCGCAGGAACACCTTGACCACGCCGTCCGCGCCGACGATCTCCGAGTTCCTCGGATCGCGCACCAGTCGGACGATCGTCTCGATCACGTCGCGCGGCTCGTGCAGCGGCTTGGGGGCTTGCACGGCGTGCCCGGTGTAGTTCGCGGCGTGATCGAAGAAGGGAGTGTCGTGCGCGGTCGGCAAGACCGTGCAGACGTGGATGCCTTCGTGTCCCGCCTGCTCGATCTCCTGCTGGAGCGCGTCGTCGAGGCCGACCACGCCGTGCTTGGCGGCCGCGTACGATGCGTAGTACGGCACGGTGTACTTGCCGAGCTCCGATGCGATGTTGATCAACGTGCCCGAGCCTTGGAGCAGGAACTGTCGATAGGCGCAGTAGGTGCCGTACAGCGTCCCGAGCAAGTTCGTCTCGATCACGCGCACGTGATCGTCCAACGGGACGCGCTCGAACGGCCCGATCGCTCCGACTCCCGCGTTGTTGATCCACACGTCGATCCGGCCGTGCGTGGTCAACGCCGCGCGCGCCAGCGCTTCGACGTCCTCGCGAACGCTGACATCCGTCGAGACGGAGAGCGCTCGGCGCCCGGCGGTGCGCAGCTCGTGCACGAGCTCGTCGAGGACGGGCTCGCGCCGCGCGGCGAGCACGAGGAGCGCGCCTTGCTCCGCGAGGGCGATCGCGGCGCCGCGACCGAAGCCGCTCGAAGCCCCCGTGATGACGATCACCTTGCCCGAGATCTCGCTGTTTCGCATGTGGTGCTTCCCCGTTGCGCAGGCCACGCGTACTTAGCGCACGCGAGGAGCGAATCGATCGACAGCTCCAAGGAGCGAACTTCCCGTACGAACGATCAGCGCGCCCCCAAGCACGATCACGTGCGGTGGGAGCGCGCTTCGGTTCGTCTCAGCGGCCGCCGTGGCTCGCGCGGCCTCCCATGCTCGCGATCTCGCGTCGCCGCTCGGGGTCCATGGCGGCGAAGCCGCGGCGGGACCGGCCGCCGCGATCGTCGTCGTCCTCGTAGCGTGAGCGCGACGAAGAGCGGCTCTGCGATCCGCCGCGATCGTCGTCCTCATCGTCGTAACGAGAGCGCGAGCTGCTCGAGCGGCTGCTCGACGAGCCGCGTTCATCGTCCCAGTCGCGACCGCGACCCCCGTGGCTGGCGCGGCCGCCCATGCTCGCGATCTCGCGTTGTCGCTCGGGGTCCATGGCCGCGAAGCCACGACGCGAGCTGCCGCCGCGATCGTCGTCATCGTCGTATCGAGAGCTGCGGGAGCTGCTCGAGAAGCTCCCCCGGCCGGAGCCTCCGTCGCGGTCGTCGTCGTCGTACGACGATCGACGCGAGCTGCTCGAGCGGTTGCTGCTCGAGTATTCCCGATCGTCGTCGTCCCAATCGCGGCCACGACCGCCTTGGCTAGCACGGCCGCCCATGCTGGAGACCTCGCGGTGCTCCTCGGGATCCCAGCGCGAGAACCCTCCGCTGGCGCGACCGCCCATGCTCGCGATCTCGCGTTGACGATCGGGATCCATCGACGCGAACCCGCGACGCGAGCTTCCACGCCGATCGTCGTCCTCATCGTCGTACCGAGAGCTGCGAGAGCTGCTCGAACGGCTGCTGGAGTAGCCGCGATCGTCGTCGTCCAAGTCGCGACCACGGCCGCCGTGGCTCGCGCGGCCACCCATGCTGGCGATCTCGCGCTGTCTTTCGGGATCCATCCCCGCGAATCCGCGGCCGGAGCTGCGATCGTCGTCGCGTGACGATCGGTAGCTGCGACCCGACGATCCGCCCGAGTCCTCGCGACGGCGGTAGTCGTCGCGATCGTCGTCATCGTAGTTGCGTTCCATTGAAACTCCTTTGCGGCCAATGACTGTGGCCGATCGCGCGATGCTGCAAACAGCAATCCGCGGGCGCGATTCACGCGCGACGGCGGTCCGCGCGCCACGACGATGCGACGCAAGCGGCATGACGGTTGCACCCGCGGCGCGTCCCCTTCGACCCAACATTTCTCCCAACGAGGAGCAGGCCATGATCGAGCTGTCAGCGAAGTCCGAGAAGCAAGCGTCCAAGTCGAGCGGCGCTCACAAGACGAAGAGCACGCGCAAGCGCACCACGACGAAGAACGAGAAGACGGGGAGAGGTAAGCGCGCTGCCGTCGACGTCGAGCAAGCATTCCGCAAAGAGCTTGCGGACGTCACCGACGCGGAGACGCAGCTCACGAAGTTCGTGTCTACGTTCAAGGAGCACTGCAACAACTACGCACTCGAGGAGTCGCTCACGTACCTGGAACGTGCGAGCGAAAGCTACTTACGGAGTCTCGAGCGAGTGAAGGAGGCGCACGCCGAGAAGAAGCCAGGACGCGCGACACGATGCGAGCCCGCGCGCGCGCTCGTTCGCGAAGGGACGAAGCACCTCTCGCGCGGCGCTCCGTCGTTCGAAAGCGACCTCTTGGCGATCACGACTCTACAAAAGCTCGTGCACTACGGGATCGCTTCGTACGGCAGCCTGTGCGCGTGGAGCGCGATGATCGGCGACGAGGACGCGATCCTCTTGTTCCGCCGACTCACGGACGAGCGCAAGGAGGTCGACGCGGATCTGACCGAGATCGCGGAATCCGCGCTGTGGCGCGACGACCACCGCAACGGCGCGTGAGCCACGATCGGACGGACGTGCTCGTCCTCGGAGCCGGCGTCGCCGGCTTGGCGGCCGCCCGGAGCCTCGCCGAGCACGGCATCCGTGCGATCGTTCTCGAGGCGCGTGAGCGCATCGGCGGGCGGATCTGGACGGTCCAGCCGCCCGCGGCGCCGCTTCCGATCGAGTTGGGCGCCGAGTTCCTGCACGGAGAGGCGCCTTCGATCGCCGCGCTCGCACGCGAGCATTCGCTTCCGCTCGTCGAGGTCCTCGCGTCGCACTGGGGATACGCCCGGGACTCGATTCGCGAGCTGCCTCGCTTCGAGGAGTCGTTGCAGCGCTCGTTCGAGAAGGTCGCGCGAACGTCGCGTTCACGAGGCGAGCGCTCGTTCGCCGAAGCGCGCCGACGTGGTGGACTCCCTATCCTCTCGCCGCGTCCTTGATCACCGGCTGGGCGGGCGGGGCGTGCGCGAACGCGATCGAAGCCCTCCCGCGCGCTCAGCGATCGCTGGCGGCGCGCGATTCGCTCGCGGGCGCGCTGGGCGTCACTCGACGATGGATCGATCGGCACGAGCGCGCATCGTGGGCGCACGACTGGACCAGCGATCCGTTCACCGGCGGCGCGTACAGCTTCCCGCGGGTGCACGGCTCACGAGCGGCCCGCGCGCTCGCGCAGCCGCTCGAGCACACGCTCTTCTTCGCGGGCGAGGCCACGGCTCCCCCTCCCCACAACGGGACCGTGCACGGCGCGTTCGACAGCGGCCGGCGTGCGGCGCGCGAGATCCTAGGTCGGGGTCGCCATTAATAGTGGAAAGGCGTCAGCGCCCGCCGGCCAACGATTCGCGCGCGTCTGACCGCACCTTCGAGCTCGCATCGTGCTCCGCCGCGTACTCGAGCGCGCGGCGAACCTCGGCTTCACCGAGGAAGACGTCCAGGGACTCGGCGGCTTCGGCGCGCGCCGCCTCGGATGGATCGTTCTGCAGCGCGAAGAGCAACGGCCGGATCAAGGAGCGATCGTTGACGCCGTGGAGCTGGCGCCACACGTCGGCGCGCACGCGTTCGTCGGAGCTCTGCTCGGCGAGGCGGATCACGTCGGGCAATACACCCAAGCGAGCGTCGGTTCCGTCCACGAGCTGCATCCCGCGCAGGCCGCGCAGGCCCTCGATCCGCTCGGCCTCGGTCGCCGTGGCATTCCTCGCCGTGCTCGTCCAGCGATCGATCACCTTCTGCCGCTCCTCTCGTCGCACGTCGTCGCTCGGCGCGGGGACCGCACGCTGCGGCGGCGCGTTGCGCAGCATCGACGTCAGCTCGCCGACCTGTCGCTCGAGCTCGACGACGCGCGGATCGACGGCCGCCGCTTCCGGTGCGGGCACGGCGGGCTCGCGCGGGCTGGGCTCGGAGAGACGCAGCGATTCGACCGCCACGTCGAGTCGAGCGATCGATGCCTCGAGCGACGAGAAGCGCGGCTCGAGGTCCAACGGAAAGCTGGCCGCCGCGCTGACGGGCACGGACGGCGCCGGCGTTCGGAAAAGCGTCGTCCCGAGCGCGCACACGGCGACGAGCAGGGAGATGAGCGCGAGCCAGGAATCCTTCACGGCGGGCCTCCTCGGAGTACTGTACTAGGACAGATAGTACAGTCCCGCTCGCGGACGTCAACCCGTCAGTACCAGCGCGACACCGACAGGAACGCCTGCAGGCCGTCGACTTCCAGGTCGCCGAGATCGCCGCCGAGGTCGACGGTGGTGTCCGACCAGCGCACCCCCAGACCCAGGAGGGTCCGTGACGCGATCTCGAACTCGAGACCCGTCCGCGCGTACCAACCGGCTCCGAAGCCGGACTCGTCCTCGATGAAGCCGCCGCCCGATTGATGGTAGTTGGCGAACTGCATCACGGGCCCGGCCGCTCCGTACACGCGCATCTTCTCGCCGATCGTCTTGCTCACGAAAGGACCGCCGTAGATCTCCACGATCAGGAGGTCGACGTCGACCGCGACCGCCGCGCCGCCTCCGCCGACCACGAACGCCGCGGCGTCCGCGCGACCGCTGAGCGAGAAGATGCCCTCGAGGCCCAGGTCGACGTTGTCGCCTCCGAGCTTCCACTGCGCGCCGCCGCCGATCACCGGCATCTGATCGAGCTGGCCGTCGTCCCCGTCGACCTCGAGCCCGCCGCTGGCGTCGACCGTGACGCTCTCGAAGAACGACGTGCCGAGGAAGCCGTGCATCAGCGCCTCGCCCTCGTCCCATTCGTTCGACGAGCGTGCGCTCGGTGGCGGCGACGACGCGTAGCCGGATTGAGTCTGCGGCGGCGGCGCATCGGAGGTGCGCTCGCCCGGACGCGCGGCGGATACCGGCTCCGGATCGTAGGAGCTCGGCGACGACGACGGGGCACGGCAGGCAGCGAGCGCGAGCGACGCGAGGAACAGGGCGGGGAGGCTCGATTTCATGGCCGAAAATCATAGCGAGCGCCTCGACTGGATTCGCGCGCGCGGTCCCGTCACAGTTCTCGCGCATGTCCTGCGTCGCGTCTCGCCGCTGGATCCCCGGGATCGCAGCCGTGGCGATGTGTGCATGGTGTGGGTGCACGAGCGTGCCGCGTCCCGTTCCCAAAGTGCCGAGCACCGCGTTCGCGGATACGGCCGACACGAGCTTGGGCCGGGCCGTCGCGGAGGATCTCGCGGCGCACCCGGGCGAGTCGATCTTCTACCCGCTGCCGCACGGAACCGAGGCCTTCGCGGCGCGTCTCGGGCTCATCCGCGCGTCCGAGCGCAGCATCGACGCGCAGTACTACATGGTGCACGCCGACGACACGGGGCGTGCGCTCTTGTGCGAATTGCTCCACGCGGCCGACCGCGGCGTGCGGGTTCGACTGCTCGTCGACGACATCCACACGCAGGGCGAGGACGCCCTCTTCGCGTCGCTCGACGCGCATCCGAGCTTCGAGGTGCGTGTCTTCAATCCGTTCCACTACCGCGGAGCTCGCTGGCTCGACTTCCTCCTGCGCTTCCGCAAGGCCAACCGCCGGATGCACAACAAGTCGCTGACCGCGGACAACCAGCTCACGATCGTCGGTGGTCGCAACATCGGCAACGAGTACTTCGCGGCGACGTCCGACGTCGACTTCAGCGACCTCGACGTGATCGCCGCCGGCCCGGTCGTGCCGCGCGTGTCGGAGTTCTTCGACCGGTACTGGAACAGCGACGTCGTCCATCCGATCACCGCGATGGTGAGCGAGCCGCCGGACGAAGCGGCCATCCGCGAGGAGCGCACGGTTCTCGAGGCGAGCCTCGCGGACATGAGCCGGAGCGAGTACGGGCGCGGCTTGGAGGAGCTCGAGCTCGTGCGCGCGATTCGCGAGCGGCGCCTCGAGGCGTACTCGGGCAACGCGACCGTCATCTCCGATCCTCCGGAGAAGGTTCGACAGCCGACGGACGAATCGAGGCACGCGATGTCCGAGCTGGCCGAGGTTCTCTCGCGCGCGAAGAGCGAGCTGACCTTGGTGTCGCCCTACTTCGTGCCCGGCCGCGAGGGTTCCGAATGGCTCGAGGGCTTCGTGCGTCGCGGAGTCCGCGTGCGCGTCCTGACCAACTCGTTCGCGGCGACCGACGTCAAGGTGGTGCACGCGGGGTACACGTCGTACCGGTCGCGGCTCTTGAAGGCGGGGATCGAGATCTACGAGATGAAGCCGAACGCGTACGTCGATCCGCCGCGATCGTCGTCGCAAGGCGGCTCGCTCGGAGAGTCGCGCAGCAGCCTGCACGCCAAGACCTACGTGGTCGACGGCGAGACGATCTTCATCGGGTCGCTGAACCTCGATCCGCGCTCGGTGATCCACAACACGGAGATGGGGCTGGCGCTCGAGAGCCCGCCGCTCGTCCAGCGCTTCGCCGGTCGTTTCGACGAATCGATCCTCGATTTCGCCTACCGACTCGGGTTGCGGGACGACGGGCTGACCTGGACCACGCGCGAAGCGGGCCGGGAGGTCGTCCGGGCGTCCGAGCCGGGCGTGGGCTTCTTCCAGAGCCTGGGGCTCTTCCTCCAGGGACTCTTGCCCGTCGAGAAGCAGCTGTAGAGGTGCGTATTGACTTCCGCGGGCCTCCCGCCGATAGTGTCAGCGTTCACTGTCGCTACCTATGCCTCGCCCCGACCGCAGCGCCGACCGCCGCCGCGAGATCGTCCCCGATCTCGCGCGGGCCTTCGTCGAGCTCGGCTACCGCCGAGCGACGACCGCCGCGCTCGCGGAACGCTGCGGGGTGCAGGAAAAGGCGCTCTACCGTCTGTGGCCGGACAAGCGCGCGATGTTCCTGGCGGCGCTCGATCGAGTGTTCCTCGAGTCGGAGCTGAAATGGGAAGCGCTCGTCGGCGACACCGCGCGCGGCAAGAGCGGCGCCGAGCGCATCCTGGCGTTCGAAGCGCAGCACCACGGCGAGAACCGGCTCTACCGCATCGTCTTCGCGGGACTCTCCGAGGCCGATGATCCCGTGATCCGAGACGCGCTCGGGGCCCTGTTCAGCCGCTTCCAACGCCTGATCCAAGATCAGATCGAACGGCACCGGCGCGGGAAGAAGCGCGCCGGCGATCTCGACGCCGCGCTCGCGGCGTGGGCCGTGGTCGGGCTCGGCACGGTGGCCAACATCGTGCGCGAGCTCGAGATCCTGAAGGCGCGCGAGCGCGCGCGGCTCTTGTCCGACACCGGGACCCGGCTCCTGGAGTCCTGATCCATGACGTCCTTCCGCTTCCATTCCATCCGTTATGACAGTGAGTGCTGTCGCTACAGCAGAAAGGTGCTCCCATGTATCCCATCCTTCTCGCACGCGTGCTCGTCCTCCCGCTCGTCCTCGCGTCGTGCATCGCGCAGGATCCGTCCGACTTTCCGTTCCGCACGAGCTCGATCCTGCGCCACGAGAACGGACAGATGAAGCGAGCCTGCCTGGTGCAACCCACCGAGATCGAAGAGCTGCCTTGTCAGAGCTGGTGCTGGTGGTACGAGGACGGCCGCATCGACAACATCGAGCTCTCGAAGGACATCCGGCTCTCCGGACACGAGCTGCCGGCCGGAACGCGCGTCTTCTTCGATCGTGAAGGACGCCTCGCGCACCTATGGCTCTCGAAGGACACGGTGATCGACGGGCGCGTCTGTCGCGGGCGCATGAAGATCGACACGGCCCTGCACCCGAACGGCCGGATCAAGGCGTTCTTCCCGCCCGAGGACACCTGGATCGACGGCGTGCTGTGCGAGGCGAGCGTCTTCCATCCGGTGTACTTGCACCCGAACGGGAAGCTGAAGCAGTGCAAGCTCGCGAGCGCCGTCACGTTGGAAGGCGCGACGTTCCAGAAGGGATCGAAGCTCACGCTCGACGGATCCGGCCGGCCAATCGCGCACTGACTCTTCGCGGTCGAGTGGACGGCGGAGGCGCATGCGACGCGCAACGCGCGCATCGCGCTCGCGCCGAGCCGGTCGTCGGCGCGCTGCGCGAACGCGCACGCGGCTCGACGGACGAGCCTACTCAGAAGCACCGAACCCGCCGGCTACCGGTCAATCCGAACTGAACTGCATGCGCGTGGCGATCTAGGATCACGTCAGGAATGTTCTTGACGACGAACCTCGCGCCGCCGACCTCGCTGGACCCGGCTCACTCGGTGAAACACCGGAGCGGCTCGCTCGTCGACAACGTCGTGCCGGCGCTCGGCGAGCGCAAGCGTCCGCCGTTCAAGCGACGCGTGCTCGAGATCGCGCAGCGCGCTCTGCATCGCAGCGGCATGACCTCCGTGTACGCGACGATGATGCGGCCCTCGCGCGCGACGATCCTCATGTACCACAGCGTCGCGCGACCGCAGGACGAGCCTTCGATCGCCCCCGGGAATCGGGTGAGCGAAGCGTCCTTCGAAGAGCACTGCCGCTTCTTCTCGCTCCACCGGAAGGTCGTGTCGCTCGACGCGCTCCTCGACCGACTCGAGAGCGGGCGTCCGATCCCGCCGCGGACGGTCGTTCTGACGTTCGACGACGGATATCGGGACACGCTGGAGGTCGCCGCGCCGATCTTGGCGCGCTACCGATTGCCCGCGACGGTCTTCTTGGCGACCGGATACGTCGACCTCGGCAAGCCGCAGTGGGAGGACGAGCTGTATTCCATGTACCGCTCCGCGGCACGTCTTCCCGCGGATCCGCTCCAGAGCTACGCCGCCGCGTCCGGTGAGCTGCTCGGCGTCGGCATGGACGTCCGCGAGCTCACGCTCGATCTGATCCGCGACGAGCTGGAGCCGACGCGGCCGATCGCGCGCACGACGATGACGTGGGACGAAGTGCGCACGCTGGACCGCGAGTTCCCGTCGATCGAGCTCGGCGTCCACACGGACGAGCACGTCGATCTCGCCGCGCTCCCGCTGAGCCGCGCTCTGGCTCACGTCCGCTCGTGCGTCAACCGCTTCCTCGAGGAGCTCGGCCGCCGGCCGGCGCACTTCGCCTTCCCGTACTGCCGCGTCCACGAGGAGGCGCGCCGCGCGCTGCCGAGCCTGGGCTTGCGCTCCGCGATGACCACGACGGGCGTCATCGACACGACGCGAAGCGATGGCGCGTTCGACCTGCAGCGGCTCGAAGCGCGCGAGTGTCTCGATTCGATCGCGTACTGGACGAGCAGCGCGCATCCCGATCTGTCGCAGAAGCTCTTTCGACGCGCATGACCAAGGCCGCGCATCATGAGGAGGGGCGATGTCGGACTGGTGGTCGTGGGTCGCAACGAAGGCGATCGACTCGCGAATTGCCTCGAGCACGCGATCGGTCTGGGCGTGCCGGTCGTGTACGTCGATTCCGGCTCGCGCGACGGCAGCCCCGAGCTCGCTCGTAGCGCCGGCGTCGAAGTTCTGGAGCTCGACGAGAGCCGGCCCTTCACCGCGGGCCGCGCGCGCAACGAAGGGTTCATCCACCTGCTGACGGCGCACCACGGCGTGCGCCACGTGCAGTTCCTCGACGGCGATTGCGAGCTCGCGCCGGGCTGGCTCGATGCGGCGAGCGCCGCGCTCGACGATCGTCCCGACGTCGCGATCGTCGCGGGACGCTTGCGCGAGCGGAGCCCGGACGCGTCGGTGTACAACCGGCTGTGCGACATGGAGTGGGACGTTCCGCCCGGGGACGTGTCGAGCTGCGGCGGCAACTGCATGGTGAAGGCCAACGCGTTCGGCCGCATCGGCGGGTTCGATCCCGAGCTGATCGCGGGCGAGGAGCCGGAGCTCGCCTGGAGACTGCGGCGCGCCGGACGAAAGCTCGTCAGCCTCGACGCCGAGATGGCGACGCACGACGCCGAGCTGCAGGTCTTCGCGCAGTGGTGGCGGCGCCAGGTGCGCGCCGGCTACGCGACGGCGGAGAACGCCGACTTGCACGGACGCGCGGACTGCGCGCACTACGTGCGCAACCTCGTCTCGAACCTCGTGTACGGGATCGGGATCCCGCTCGCCGCGGTCGGGCTCGCGCCGTGGACGTCGGGCCTGTCGCTGCTGCTCCTCGCGGTCTACGCACGCCTCTACCTGCGCGTTCGCACCAAGCGTCGCGAGCACGGCGACCCACCGATCTACGCCGCGCTGTACGCGCGCTACACCGTGCTCGGCAAGTTCGCGCAGGCCGCGGGAACGATGCTGTATCTCTGGCGGCGCAAGCTCGCCCCGCGCGCGCCGACGCTCATCGAGTACAAGCACCTGGCGCCGCGGAGCACGCGGGCGAACGGCGTCACGGACGTCGCCTAGGTGCGCCGAGAACCCCGTCTCGGCAGATCGCGTACGGAGGCGTTGAGCGCGGCCGCGAGCGCCGCGTCGCCGCTCGCGAGGCCCTTCCAGTCGAGCTCGACGCCCTTGCGTCTCCCCTTGCGCGTCAGCTTCAGGCCGGTCGGGGTGATCGTGACGACGTAGGGTTCACGGTCGATCGTCACCTCGCGCCGCAGGGCTTTTTCGAGCTTGGTGGTCATGGGGCCGACCGCTGCTCTCGGGCACGGCCGCCTGCGTTTCAATACGGAGCTGACCGGGTCACGGCCCGAGAGCGAGCCTGGCGCTCATCGAGGACTCGTGCGCGGAGCAGCGAGCTGCCGCGCGGAAATGCGATCGACAGGCACTCCACACGGAACCCATCCCGTGGATAAGCAGGGAGCCGGACTTTCGTCCGGCTCCCTCCTAGGCCAGGCTCCCCTGCCCACACCTTGGGTTTCCTCGCGGGCGCCACGTCCGCGGCGCCGGCTTCCCCACGGTCGGGAGCTCGAGAGCGGTTCAACCGCGGCGACAATTTCGCACGAATGCGCAAACCCTCGCCGGGACAGCGGGTTCAGCGCGTCGGCCCCCCTACTTCGAGGCTTCCACCATGTGGACGTCGAAGGGCCCCTCGCGCTCGATGAAGAATACGCACGCCGAGTTGCCCTCGACCGCGGTCGCATGCGGCACACCCGCGCCGAGCGAGAAGTACGAGCCCGACGGCAGCATCTTCGGCGGCGCGCCATCGACGGCGAGCGAGAGCGTGCCGGAGGTCACCACCCCGCGGTCGCCGTTCGTGTGCGTGTGCAGCGGCGCCTTCGTGCCCGCGGGCCATTTGTAGAGGATGCGGTGCGCTTCCTTCGTCGAATCGCCCCACAGCGCGACCTGCTGCGCGCCTTCGAGGCCGGGCATCGGAACCCACTTCATGTCCGCTGCGGGCATGAGCGTCTTGCCGGTGATCTTGGTGGCCTGCGTCATCGGCGCGGCGGCTTGAGCGGAGAGGAAGAGCGGCACGAGACCGAGAGTGATTCCCGCGCCGAAGAGCGAGAGAGCGTGGAGTTTGTTCATGAGCTGGATGTGTCTTTCTTGGAGCTAGTGTCGCGCGGCGGCGCGGCCTAAGACCGCGGCTCGCGCTGCGACGGAACCTAGAGCCTAGAGGCGAACGCCCACGAATCAGCCCGCACGTTCATGCGGTGGAGCGCGCCTCACGCCTCCGGGCGATTCCACTCGACCTCGTTGGCCCACCGCAGCCAGTCGAGATCGGCATCGCTCACGATCGAGAGGCCGGCCTTCGCGTCGATCGGCGTCCGCAGCCAGAACCACGGCACCGCGACGATACGCGACGGCGTGCCGAGGTAGACACCGACGTCGACGGCGAGCGCGAGCACTCGCCCGCGCTCCCACGACACGAGCGCGCCGCGCACGACACCGATCGCTTCCCCGTGCGGCCCGATCACCGGCGCACCGTGGAGCGCGTTCATTCGAAACTTCGAAGAGTCGCCCATGGCATCGGCGGCGCGTCGCTCGGCGGGATCCGCGGTCGTGGGGATCCAGATCGGCTCGACGTCGTCGTCGCGGGGCGGCTGGACGTCCGCGAGCGCGAGCCGCACGAGCCCCCACGGAATGAGCCAATCGCCGCCGGCTCGTTCGGTGATGGCGACCGTGACGGAACCGTCGTGGCGCACGATGAGGTCGCGGAGCGCACCGCGGCCACGACGCTGGGGATCGGCCAGCTCCGTCGAGTTCGATTCGTCCCCGCCCGGCAGCGCGTCGAGTTCGTCGGCTTCGACGGGAGATGAGAGAAGCGCGAGCGCGAGTGCAAGTCGTCGGAATGTCATCGTCTTCGTCCTCGTTGTTCGCGCCGAGGGACTGGGACTGGCGCAGGGGCGCGGAGTACGAAGGCTCGGGCGCACGCGTTGGAGCTCCACCCGTGTGTAAATCACGGCGGTAACGGCGCATCGGAGAGCCGTGCCCGGACGTGTGCGGCGCACGCCGCCGGCGTACGCTCCCGGCCATGAAGCACGCTTACCCCAGACTCATTGCGTGGACGGTGGTCGTGGCCCTCGCCGCGTCGGCCTCGAGCTGCCGCGGCGTCCAGATCCGCAAGCTCGAGGACCGCGTCGCCAAGCTCGAGACGCAGGTCGCCGTGCTCGAGTCGCAGGTCGCGTCCCGCTCGCAGAAGTAGGCGCGCGCCCGGCTCAGTGGCCGAAGTACTCGGGCTCGTTGCCCGGCCGCCACTTGATGTTGCAGCCCAGGCTCGGGATCTGCTTCTGCGCCACGGGCTTCCCAGCGACGAGCGCGTCGATCGCGTGACGCACGTCGGCGCCCGTCACGGGATCGGGCTTGCCCGGCCGGCTCGCGTCGAACTGTCCGCGATACACGAGGCGCAGCGTCGAATCGAACAGGAAGAAGTCGGGCGTGCACGCCGCGGTGTACGCCTTCGCGACCGATTGATCGGCGTCGAAGAGAACCGGGAAGCGATAGCCGGCGCGCTTCGACTCCTGGGCCAGCTTCTCGGGCGAATCGTCCGGATGCGTCCCCGGATCGTTCGAGCTGATCGCGACGATTCCGACCTTCTTGTTCTTCTCGTAGTCGCGACCGAGGGCCGCGAGCCCGGCCTGGATGTGCTTCACGTACGGGCAGTGATTGCACAGGAAGATGACGAGCAACGCGTCCTTGCCCGCGAAGTCCGTCACCTTGAGCTTCTTGCCGGACACGGTGTCGGTGAGCGCGAAGTCGGGCGCGAATGTGCCGAGAGGAAGCATCGTCGACGAGGTGAGCACCATGGCGATCTCCTTTGGAGGAGCGCCATGCTATCGAAAGGGCGCGCGGAAGCACGAGCGATGCACGAGGCGCGCGCTCCGCGTGCATCGGTAGAATCCGCGACGTGAGTGCACCGAACGCGCCCACCGCTCCCCCCCACTTTCGATTCGGCACGTCGTCGTGGTCCGAGTCCTCGTGGGTCGGCTCGTTCTATCCGGCCGGCATGAAGCCGGCGGACTTCCTGACCTACTACGCGACGCAGTTCACGACGGTCGAGGCCGACACGACGTACTACGCGATCCCGCGGCGCGAGATGGTGCTCGGGTGGGCGGGGAAGACGCCGCCGGGCTTCGTCATGTCGGCGAAGTTCCCGCGCTCGATCGTGCACTGCGGCGAAGGCGCGAAGCCGGACGCGTCGCGCGTGCTCGTGCCCGACTGCGTCGGCCGCGACGTCGAGGTGTTCCTGAAGGCGATGGAGCTCCTCGGCGAGAAGTGCGGGCCACTCGTCCTCCAGTTCCCCTACTTCGGTCGCGACGCATTCCGCAGCTTGCGAGAGTTCCTCGATCGGCTCGAGCCGTTCCTCGAGAACCTGCCGCCGCGCTTTCGCTACGCGGTGGAGATCCGGAACAAGAACTGGCTCGTGCCCGAGCTCACCGATGTGCTGCGTCGCCGCAACGCCGCGCTCGTGCTCGTCGACATCGCGTACATGCCGCACCCATCGCAGCTCGAGCTCGATCTCGCGACGACTGACCTCACGTACGTGCGCCTGATCGGCGATCGCAAGGCCGTCGAGGCGAAGACGGAGACGTTCGACCGCATCGTGCTCGACCAGTCGGAAAGGCTCGAACGTTGGGCGGAATACCTCGCGCCGATCCTGGGCCGCGGCTGGCAGATCTATGTGTACGCGAACAATCACTACGCGGGGCACGGGCCGGAGACGATTCGAGAGCTCGTGTGGCGGGTAATGAGTCGCAGTGCTTGCTGACCATTACGGGCATGGCGATCTGCGCGAGGCGCGCCTAGCATGTCCCGCCATGATCGCCTCACTGCTGCTCGTTCTAGGGTCCACCACTCCGTCCGTCCTCGAGGACGCGCCGCCGCGCGGACTTCGCCAGAACAAGCCCGAAGCATTCCAGGGCTACACGCTCTTCTCGCCGCTCCAATCCGGCACGACGTTCCTCATCGACATGAAGGGCGACGTCGTCCACAAGTGGGAGACGAAGCAGGCGCCCATGTCCGTCGAGCTGCTCTCCGACGGCACGCTCCTGCGCATGTCGCGCATCAACGAGAACCCCGTGTTCTTCGGCGGCGGCATCGGCGGACGCATCTCGGAGCTCGATCCCAAGGGCAACGTCGTGTGGGAGTTCGTGCTCTCGAACGCGGAGAAGTGCATGCACCACGACATCGAGCGCTTGCCGAATGGCAACTTGCTCGCGATCGCGTGGGAGTTCATGTCGCGCGACGAGGCGATCGCGGCGGGACGTGATCCCGAGCAGACCGACGGACGCGGCTTCTGGCCCGATTGCGTGCTCGAGATCAAGCCGACGCGTCCTTCCGGCGGCGAGATCGTCTGGGAGTGGCACGCCAAGGATCACTTCGTCCAGGACCGCGACGCGAAGAAGCCGAATCACGGCGTCATCGCCGACCATCCCGGTCGATTCGACATCAACTACAACCCGCCGGTGAAGAAGCCCAAGACCGACGAAGAGAAGAAGAAGGAAGAAGAACGGCTGCGCGAGATGAAGGCGCTCGGCTATGCCGGCGATGACGGAGGCGAGGACGAGGAGGAAGCGCCGACCACGCCGCGCCTCAAGTGGGCCGGCGATTGGATGCACACGAATGCGGTGCACTACGAGC
>CAZQHA010000037.1:0-15723 GCA_964592795.1 uncultured Planctomycetaceae bacterium
GCCTACCAGTAGCCGTTGCGCTCAAGGAACCCTGATACCGGAGCATTGCTCCAAGTAGTGGAAGACCCGTGAAGACGAGTGAACTGACGATGCTGTTGGCCCTGTCGCTCCCTCTGGCCGCGTGCGCGAAGACCGAATCAACCGCCGCACAGCCGGCGACGAATGTGCCCGAGACGTTCTTCGTAGCGGACGCGCCCGCGACTCCGAAGACGGTTAGCGAGGTCGTTGCCTCTCCCAAGGAAGGCGATCAAGTCGCCGTAACCGGCCGAGTGGGAGGGGCGCACAAGGTGTTCGTCGAGAACTTCGCCGCGTTCACGATCGTGGACGCGAAGCTCGCGGCGTGCAGCGACAATGAAGCCGACGAGTGCAAGACGCCTTGGGACTATTGCTGCGAATCACCCGACACGATGGCCGCCAACGCGTTGTCCGTGGAGCTCGTGACCGACGGCAAGCTCGTGAGGGCGAACCCGCGCGGTTTTCACGGGCTCGACCACCTGAAGACGGTCGTCGTGCAAGGCCAGGTCGCCAAGGACGAATCCGGCAACGTGCGAGTGCTGGCGACTGGACTGCACGTCGCGCCATGAATGCGGCCAACGATCGGACTGCTCAGGAGGTCGTGAGTCGATTCGGCGATGAGTGAGTGTTGCGAACTCGAGGAAGCCGCCGGCGTCGAGCGCCGCACCCTTCAGCTACTCCTCGGACTCAACTTCGCGATGTTCTTCGTCGAACTCGGCGCAGGATGGTGGGGGAACTCCACAGGTCTCCTGGCGGACTCCCTCGACATGCTCGCGGACGCGATGGTCTATGGCATCGCCTTGTATGCCGTGGGTCGATCGACGCGGATCAAAGCCGATGCTGCGAGTGCGAGCGGTTGGTTTCAGCTCATCCTCGGCGTCGTGATGGTCGTCGAAGTGCTGCGTCGCTTTCGCGGCGAGATCGAGCCATCGAGCGCGATGATGATGGCCGTGGGACTGCTCGCTCTCGTCGCCAACGTCACTTGCCTCGCTCTCATCGCGAAGCATCGCACGTCAGGCATCCACATGCGCTCATCCTGGGTCTGCGCGAACAACGACGTCCTCGCGAACCTTGGAGTGATCGTGTCCGGAGGTTTGGTCTGGCTCTCAGGCAGCCGAGTGCCGGATCTCGTGATCGGCGCGCTCATTTCGGCCGTGGTGATCCGGAGCGCGATCGGCATTCTCCGCGAAGCGAAAGAGGCTCGAGGCGTGGGGGTCTGACGCGTGGCGCGAATCTAACCGTCTGTCGTGTGATTGACGGGCGCAGGGGAGTGGCTTCGAGCCGCTGGTTCTGTCAGGTCTTCGACCCGCACGAGCCGTCAGCCGCGAGCGTCGACGAGTCAGTGCGAGATCACCGGCGCGCGAGTTCCTCGAGTAGCTCCGCCCATGAAGCTCGCTCGGCGTCCACCGCGAACAGGTGCGCTCTCGCCCGACACGCGGCGCGGAGTTCGCCGTGGAACCTCGGGTCCGTTTCGATACGCGACAAGAGGTCGGCCAAGCGTTCGGCGTCACCGATCGGGAAGTAGCCAGAGTAATCGGCCCCGAGCAGTCCGACGGATCCATCGATGCGCGTCGCGATCACGGGGACGCCATTGACGACCGCTTCGGAGACGACGTTTGCGCCACCCTCAGCTCGCGAGGTGACGACGAGCGCGTTCGAGCGCGCGATCAACGTCAGGGTTTCGCGATGAGGACGCGCCCCAAGCCAGACATAGCGGGCGGTCTCCTGCATCGCGTGCTCGGCTTCTGAGCGCAGCTCGGCGTCCAACGCCGCGCCGCAGTGCAGGACGCGCACACGCGACTGTTGAGGGAGGAGACGTGCAGCGCGAGCGGCGAGCAGGGGATCCTTCACCGCGCGCAGGTGCGCGACGACGGCGACGTCGAACGTGTCCGACTTCGGCTCTTGCAGTTGTCGGAGCGGGACGGCCGATTGATAGATGACGCGCGACTTCGGGCGCAGCGACGCGGGGATTGCGTTGACCGCGAGCGGCTGGAGCGCGACGAGTGCATCTGCGGTCTCCAACGAAGGGTTCATCTCAACCGCCTCGGTCGCGCCCGCGTACACGTCCGTACCCGTCAGCGCGACCACGATCGACGTCTTCGGACTTCGCTCGCGACAGCGTGCGACCGAGTCAGCGCTCTTGACGGCGTGGAGCGCGATCAAGCAGTCCGGCGCTCCACGTTCGAATCGGCGTGCGATCGAGACTCGGTGTCCCAGCTCACGCAGTCGCTTCGCCCAGCGCAGGGTGGTAACACGATTCCCGGTGGGGATGCCCTGCGCCGCGGGCGTGACGATCTCGATCGTGAGTGATGCTCTCATCGGCGATGCTACGATCGATGGTGGCCAACGAACGTTCGACGAGGAGCCCAGTGACGAACCGGTCGATCGAGTTCTTCGAGCGTCAGTTCCGGCGACAGATCGGCGTCCAGGAGTTCGTCCTGAACCCATTCGAGCGCCGCGCACTCGAGGTCGTTCGTGGAAGCATCCTGGACTTTGGCTGCGGGCTCGGAAACTTCGCGCTCGAGGCCGCGCGTCGCGGTCATGACGTGACCGCGGTCGATGCCAGTCCGAGTGCGATCGAGTGCATTCGAGCCACTGCGAAGCGCGAGAAGCTGCCGGTACAAGCGATCGCGGCAGATGTCACCGAGCACCCTGTGGAGGGGACGTATGACACCGTCTTGTCCATCGGTTTGCTCATGTTCGTCTCCGAGGAACGTGCACTTGATCTCCTCGCGCAGTTGCAGCGCGCCGTTCATAGCGGTGGGTTGATCGTGATCAACGTGCTCGTCCAGGGGACGACCTACCTCGAGATGTTCGATCCACGCAGCTACTGCCTGTTCGAAACGGACGCGCTCGTTCGTCGATTTGACGGCTGGGAACTGGTCTCGTTCCAAACTGATTCCTTCCCAGCGCCGGGTGACACTCACAAAGTGTTCGCGACGATCATCGCGCGGAAGCAGCGGGATCCGTGCGCTTCCGATGCATGTAGCTCGTGACGTCTGGCCGCTCAGGGGTAGGCCGTTGCTCCCAAGCCTTCGACGGACGTTCCGACTACTCGTTGCAGCTCGATGCGTGCCTGCGTCGCTTCGAGAAGCGTGTCGATTCGATTCTGCCGAGCGAGCAGCGACGCACGCCGGCTCTCGAGGAGCGCGAGCAGGGTCGTGCTTCCCATCTCGTACGCCACGCGCGCGAGCTCCGCGCTGCGCTCAGCTTGCGGCAGGAGCTCGTCACTCACGAACCTTGCGGCGTGTGTCGCCGAAACCGTGAAATCCACGGCTGCTCGCACGTCTTGCCCGACGTCGGCAATGAGACCCTCATACTCTCGTCGCAACTGATCGCGTCTGAACTCGGCTCGTCGAATCTGCGCCTCGTTCCGGTCGAAGATCGGAAGCGTCGTGGACACCGTCGGTCCCAAGAGCAGGTCGGTCGAGCCTCCACCCTCGGGCCGTTCTCCCGACACTCCGACGTCCAGACTTGGCCAGACCCGACGCTTTTCGAGCTCCACTCGAGCTTCGGCCGTGCGGATGCCGGCCTCCGCGGCACGAACGTCGAGCCGAGAGGCGCGCGCGCGAGCGACGAGCTGCTCCCGATCGAGACCGGCCGGCAAAGGCTCGGGCAGCGAGTCCACCAGCTCCACGGTCATCAGATCCTGCTCGAGCGAAAGTAGAGCAGCGAGTCGCCGCTTCGCCGACGTGTCCGCGACTTGTGCGCGCCGCGACGCAAGCTCGGCCGCGAGCCATTGGCTGTGCGCGAGATTCGCCTCCACGATGGTCGCCACACCCGCGCGCATCCGCTCCTCGACCGCCTCGAGCATCGAGCGACTCACGCCCACGCCCTGCTGCGCGTGTGTGGCGAGCTCGCGTGCGGCGACGCTCTCGAAGTACGCGGCCTCGGTTTGCACGACGAGCTCGCCCGCTGCGCGCGACACCTCGAACACCGCTTGCGCGAGCGCCATGTCCGCGACCTTCTTCCGGTCGGGCAACTGCCAGACGTCCGCGATGTTCGAAACGAGGTCCGCGGTGAGCTTCGTGCGTCCACCGCCGGACGGGAACAGGAATCCCGCTCCGAGGCTAGGGTTGCGGAGCAAGCCCGCTTGCACGACGTCGGCCCGCGCGACGCCTAGCGCTAGGAACTGCGCTTGGAGCCGGCGATTGTTGAGCAACGCAAGACGCAACGCCTCATCGAGCGCGAGCCCATCCGCGAGCACGGCGTCGATCTCCGCTGCCGAGAGGAGCGGTGCGTCGGGATCGAAGATCGTGCTCTGACCCGTCGTCTCCTGAACGAGGGTCCTAGCCCGCTGCTGATCCCGGCGCGGATCGACCTCTTGCGTTGCACAGGCGCTTGCCAGCACGACGAAGATCCACTTGCGACCATGAACCCACTCACGCATGCGACACCTCCATGCGACCCGCAGTTGCACGCTCGTCAGCAACGCTCGTCCCAAAGTGCAGGTAGAGCGCGGGCACTAGCAGCATGTTGAGGAACGTCGACGAGAGAAGCCCGAACAGGATCACGACCGCCATTGGCGTCAAGATCTCGTTTCCCGGTTGATCGCCGCGGAGCGCGAGGGGAATCAACGCGAGTCCCGCGGCGAGCGCCGTCATCAGGATCGGAGCCAACCGTTCCATCGCGCCCTCGCGCACCGCGCTTCGGAAGTCGCTGACTCCTTCGACCTCCTGAAGATGTCGAATGTGCGAGACCATCATGATTCCATTCCGCACGGCGATGCCGAACACCGTGATGAACCCGATGATCGATGCGACGGAGAGCGTACCGCCGAGAAGGTGAACTCCGAGCACTCCTCCGATCAACGCGAGCGGAAGATTTACCATGATGAGCACCGTGTCGCACATCGAATGGAACATGAAGTAGAGCAGTCCCGCGATCCCTGCGACGATCACGACACCGAGAAGCACGAGCTGCTGTCCCGTCGATTCGGCGCTCTCGAACTGACCTCCGTACTCGACGTGATAGCCGGGGGGGAGAGCGACGTTCGCTTCGATCTCGCGCCGGACGTCGTCCACGACGCCGCGAATGTCGCGGCCGGACACGTTGCACATGACGACGATCTTGCGCTGCACGTTCTCGCGGCTGATGAAATTGGGCGTTCGATCTTCTCGAAGTGCGGCGACGGCGCGCAGCGGGATCCGAGCGCCTTGCGGCGTGTCGACGAGCGTCGCCGCGAGCGTGTCCGCGGAGAGCTCGCGCGCATCGCCGGTCCTCACGACGAGCGCGAACGCGTTCGTGCCTTCGAGGACCTGTCCGACCTCTGCGCCGAGGCTCGCCGCTTCGAGCGCGCGCGCAAGATCCGCGATCCGAAGGCCGTGTCGAGCCATCGCTTCTCGATCGAACTCGACACGCAAGAGCGGCACTTGCGACTGCTGCTCGGTGGAGAGATCGACGACCCCTGGAACCGTCCGCATGCGTGCCTCGATCTCCTGCCCATAGCTGGCGAGTTTCGCGAGATCGTCGCCGAACAATTTCACGGCGACGCTCGCGCGAGTGCCGGAGAGCATGTGGTCGATGCGGTGGCTGATCGGCTGCCCGAACGTCGCCTGCACGCCCGGTATGCCCTCGAGATCGTTGCGCAACGCCTCGAGAAGCTCCTCCTTCGATCGTGTCGGCAACCCTAGTCGTGCGGAAGCATCCATGTCGAGCGTTAGGTCGATCTCGCTGGCTTCGACGCCTTGAACGTGCTCGTCTTCGTCGGCGCGGCCCGTGCGTCGACCGATCGCCGCGATCTCGGGATGTTTCATCAATGCTTCCTCGACCAGGTGCGCGAGCTCGTCGCTCTGTGAGAGCGAGGTTCCCGGGACGGTGACGAGCCCGACGACGAGCGCACCCTCGTTGAACTCGGGGAGGAAGTTTCGGCCCATTCGCGAACCGGCGAAGACGGCCCAAGCCAGAAGCGCCACGCTTGGAATCGCGAAGAACCACGGACGCGCGAGCGCGGCGTCGAGCGGTCCCGCATAAGCGCGCTTGAGCCAAGTCACGAGGCGGGGCTCGGCACCGGAGCGCACTGTCTTGCTCGAGGGCAAGAGGAACGAGCACATAGCAGGTGTCAGCGTCAGAGCGGTCAGGAGCGACGCCGCGAGCGAGACGGAGAACGCGAGTCCGAGCGGCCGAAGCAGACGACCCTCCACGCCGGAGAGGAAGAACAGGGGCGTGAACACGAGCAGGATGATCACCGTCGCGAGGACGATGGATGCACGGACTTCGATACTTGCGGCGTAGATCACCTCGGCCAACGGCCGGCGTCGCTCTACCGCGAGCGATGCGTTCTCGCGCAGTCGCCGCACGACGTTCTCGACGTCGATGATCGCGTCGTCAACCAGCGCGCCGATCGCGATCGCCATGCCGCCGAGCGTCATCGTGTTGATGTTCCCGCCGAACGCCTTCAACGCGAGCACGGCGACGAGCAGCGAGAGGGGAAGCGCGATCAGCGTGATGACGCTCGCTCGAACGCTCGCGAGAAACGCGATCACAACGAGCGCGACCATGATGGCACCTTCGAGAAGCGCGCTCGAAGCGTTCTCGATGGAGTTCTCGATGAACGTGGCTTGTCGAAACAGGCTCTTGTTGATGAGCATGCCTTCCGGGAGCGAGCCCTGGATCTCGTCGAGCGCACGATCCAATCGCCCGGTCAGCTCTAGCGTGTTCGCCCCGGGTTGCTTTTGGATCGCGAGGATGACGCCCGGTTCGATGATCGGCTCCCACTTGGGACCGCGGCGGGAGGACGAACCGACTCCGCGCTTGAGCGCCGCTCCGATGGTCACGGCTCCGAGATCCTTGACGCGGATCGGTACGCCGTCGCGCGCCACGACGACGGTCGCCGCGATGTCCGCGGGAGTGCGCACGCGTCCGACTCCCTCGATGATCGTTTCTTGCGCGCCGTTCTTCAGCACACCCGCGGCGACGTTCTCGTTCGTTTCCTCGAGAGCGCGCAGGACCTCCGAGACGGCGATTCCGTAAGCCTGAAGCCGTTCGGGCGCGAGCACGACCTGGTACTGCTTCTCGTCTCCGCCGATCGGAGTGACCTGCGAGACACCCGTAACCGAGAGAAGCCTGCGCCGCACTTGACTCGCCGCCACCGTGCGGAGCTCGAGCGCATCGTGTCGGTCGGACGTCAGTGATATGAAGAGGATCTCGCCCATGATCGACGAGACCGGAGCGAGCTTCGGCGGTTCGACTTGGGCCGGAAGACCGCCCGCGACTGCAACGAGACGTTCGTTGACCGTTTGTCGTGCGCGGTAGATATCCGTGCCCCACTCGAACTCCACCCAGACGACGGCGAGCCCGACGGCGGTGCCGGAGCGCACTCGTCGAACGTCGGCAGCGCCGTTCATCGCGCTCTCGATCGGGAACGTCACCTGCGTCTCCATCTCTTGCGGGGACATGCCGTGACCCTCGACGAGCACGGTGACGGTCGGCGCAGTGAGATCGGGGAACACGTCGACGGGCATGCGCATCGCGACCCAGCCGCCGACGGCCATGAGCACCATCGAGACGAGCAGGACCGTGAAGCGGTTCGCGAGCGACCAGCGAATGAGAAGGTTGATCATCGCCGTGCTCTCAGTGCTGGTGGCCAGCGCCGAACGATTGCGGCGAGAGTGCCGCGAGCTTCACCACATAAGCGCCCCGCGTTGCGACACGCTCGCCCGCTGCGATGCCGCGTCGCACTTCGACGCGATCGCGGTCTTGGATGCCGAGCTCGAGGTCGCGCTTCTGAAAGAGCTCTCCTTCGAGCATGACGTACGCGGTGGGCATGCCTTGGTCGATCACGATCGCCTCGGCTGGAATCGTCACGGCGGCATCGACTTGCTCGAGGGCGATCGAAAGCTCGGCGAGCATTCCCGACTTCAGCGAGCCGTCAGCGTTCGACACCTCGCAGCGCAAGAGCGCCGTACGCGTCGCCGGATCGAGCGTCGGCAACATGCGGAGCGCGCCGCTGTTACCTTTGCCGCCAATCTCGATGCGACGATCCGGGAGCGCAGGGATCGATGCCACGGCGCTCGGATTATCGCCGATCCGATGCAAGTCGAACTCCGACACGCGAGCCTCGATCCACACACGCGATGCATCGAGCACGCGGAAGATCACGTCGTCCGGCTTGACGGATTCGCCCTGAACTTTCGCGGCCGCAATCACAGTCCCTGCGAGCGGCGACAGGAGCGGAAGTCTCAGGGTCGCGTCAGCCTGCGCGGACGCACGCGAGGATCTCTCTGCGAGCAATCGATCGAGTGACGCCTTCATCGCCGTGGCACCATCGAGCTCGCTGCGTGCGACGCGCAGGTTCCGCTCTGCTTCGTCCAGCTCTTGCTGGGTGCTGAGCTGATGCTCGCGGAGCTTGGAAAGGCGCGCGCGCTCCCGTTCCGCGAACTCGAGCCGCGCCTGCGCGCCGCTCAGGGCCTGTGTGACGTCGAGCGCTCGCATGTCGAGCTCCAGCTCGAGCGCGCGGATCTGCGCGATCTCCGATGCTCCGAGCGGAGGCTCGACGAAGGCGAGCACGCTGCCCGCGTCGACGGCGTCGCCGGTCACAACGAGCCTGCCACCGTCGGGCGCGATCAATCGGCCGGCGAGCGGAGGCGTGACCGCGGCCTCTGCTCCCTCCGGAGTGCGCACGCTGGCCTGCGCGACAAGGCGCCTTGTCAACGTGCGCGGTTCCGCCTTCGCGAGTGTGAGCTTCAGCTTCCACTGCTGCTCCATCAGGAACGGAAGCGATTCGGCGGGGAGGTCGCCCGCGGCGTCTTCGGCGGCGTGCCGCGCATCGTGCTCGTTCTCGTGCACGACGATGTCGCCGAGATCTAGCGTCTCGAGGACTTGATCGCTCTCGATGAGCAGCGTCGCCGGCATCCGGCCAGCGTTCGGCACACTGCCCTGCGGCGTGAAGAGCCCGTCGCGCTTGGGACTCTCCGCGAAGATGGCCGTGCCGCCGATGGTGAGCGTGACGCGTCCTGCGCGAACCGGTTCGCCCGTCTCCAGCACCGAGAAGTGCGCGAGGAAGCGAGCCGAAGTCCCGCGCACGAGAGGCGGATACTCGATGAAGAGCAGCGTTCGCTCGCCGAAGACGGTCGTCGTCACGGGCTCGAGCTCGGCCTCGCCCGCGGCAGAGGCCGGGCCGTGATGATGGTCGCCAGGTCCGTGATCATGGCCGTCGCCCGCGTGCTGCGCGTTGACGTCGCAGCTCGAGCCGCTGACTACCGAAACGAACGCGAGGGCTGCAGAGAGGTGGGATAAGTTCACGAGAGGTTGTGCAATCGAGGTTGCAACGGAGTTGGAGCGCTCCGTCGATAGGAAGATCGGAACGGCGGTTCGTCGACGCGGTGCTCCAGTGACGGAGCCGACTGCTCGCACGAACCGCCTCGATTGGCGCTCGTCAGCGCAGAAGCGAGTCAGGAACGACGCCCTTCGCGGAAGACCGCGACGGGCAGAAGGAGGACCGCGAAGCCCCGCGGTTGCGTGAGCCGCTTGCTCACGTCGTCGTTCAGGCGGTCGGAGGCGCGCGCGCGCGATTGCATCGCGGAGGTAAGCATTTCGGCACCGGTTCCGGAGGCTGATCGGCGATCTGGCGAACGAGCGTTGCCGGTGGTGCGAGAGCAGGTGCCACCTCGAAGAGGGGCAGCTCGACGGACCAATCGATGCTCAACCGAGGCCCGATCCACCAAGTTAGATGATCAGCCGCCGCGTGCGGTGGGTGGCCGCCGTCGTGGTCTCCGTGACTCGGGTCGTGCTCGTGACCGTGCTCGTGGTCGTGCGGAGCATGCGTCGCCGCTTGCGTCGCGACGTCGTCGTGCGGCTCGAGCGCTAGGTGCGTCGGCACCCAGAAGACTCGGAACGCGAGCAGGACCGCGAGCACCGCGAAGATGACTCGCCTCGAATCCCGCCCACGCTGAAGACCTCTCATGCGCCGTTTGTCAGGCCCTCGAGGAGTCCCGACCGGCGAACAGGGTATGAGCGGGCCTCGCAGCTAGCAACGCGGTCGGCCGATCCCGCACCTTCAGGCGGCCGCGTTACTCACTGGCCGGCCCCGCGGGAACGGCGGTACGAACGATCGCGAGAAGAGCGACGCGAAGCGAAGCCGGCAAGCTCGGCCACGCCCGCACGACGGACGCGAGCTCGGGCGATTCGCGCTCGAAAGCGTTAGGCAGAGCGGTAAGGCGCTCATCGGAGCTGGAGTGCGCGTGAGCGCAAGTTACGCTGGTTACCGAACCTGCGTCGGAATCGGGAGCCTCTCGGTTGCGGGTTCGAGTCCCGTCGTCCTCGCCACTCTTCGCGCCGGAATCGGCGCGCTCGGCTCCGCTCACGCTCGCCGTTCCATGCTCCACTTGAGCGCGGGCGGCGCGACCATCGTCGTCACGATCACCATGACGACCACCGCCGAGAACGTGGCCTCGTCGAGGATGCGCTCCCCGCCGACCGTCAGCGCCAAGCCGATGTTCGCGAAGATGAGGCCGACCTCTCCGCGCGGGACCATTCCGATTCCGACGGTGAGTCGATCCACTCCTCTTCCGAGCACGCCGAGGGAGCACGCTTGCTTGCCGAGGATCGCGGCGATCGTGAGCGCCGCCGCGAGCCCGAGCACGCCCGGCTGCGCGAACGACGTCAGGTCGGTCCGCATCCCCATGAGGACGAAGAAGATCGGCACGAGGAACGACGAGATCGGATGGATCAGCTCCTCGAGGCCGTGCTCTCCGCGCGCCGAGAAATCGCGGTAGTGCGTCTCCTCGAGGACGAGGCCGGCGGCGAACGCGCCCACGATGGAAGCCAAGCCAATGGCGTTCGCGACCCACGAGAGCCCGAAACAGAACGAGAGACCGATCGCGAGCAACACTCCGCGCGTGCGGAGCTTGGACGCCAGCGAGAGCAGCCGCTTCGAGAGCAACACACCCAACGCCAGCGAACCGATCAGGAAGCCGGCCGCCTTGGCGAGGGTGAGCACCACGTCGGACGTTGCCATCGTCTCTCCGCGATCGGCGGCCGAGATCACGCCGACGACCACGGCGAGGATGACGAGCCCGAGAACGTCGTCGATCACGGCTGCGCCGAGGATGACGCGCGCTTCGTTGCTTTGAGAGCGTCCCAAGTCCTTCAGCACGCGCGCCGTGATTCCGACGCTCGTCGCGGTCAGCGCGGCGCCGAGGAACGCATGCACGTAGGGGCCGTGCTCCGGAAGCAGCCATGCGCCCACGCCCCAGCCCAAGGCGAACGGCGCGATGACTCCGAGCGCGGCCACGAGCAGCGACGACCACCCGACCTTGAGCATTTGAGCGACCGTCGACTCGAGCCCGACCTCGAACAACAAGATCAGCACTCCGACGCGAGCGAACATGTCGATGAACGGGTCGGCCTTCGCGGGCTCGAGCGCGTGGAATCCGAAGTACGAGAGATTCCCCAGCGCGACGCCGACGACGAGCTCTCCGAGGACGGCCGGCTGACCCATTCGCGCGGCGAGGTCGCCGCCGAGCTTGGCGGACAGCAGGATGACGACGATCCACAGCGCGATCGAGGCAACCGGATCCGTGTGGCCGCTACCTTCCGACGCGTACGCGGGAACGACGGCCATCAGAAGGCACACGACGACGAGCACCGCGCGCATCGATCGATTCATCGGCGACGCTCCACGCCGACGGGCTGGCGGTCCGACTCCCTGGCGTTCACGGCTGAGCGTTGCTGCCGCGCCAGGACGCGACGAGGTCCCAACCGCCGCCGTCCGCGGGGACGATGTCATCCGACACGGCGCTCACGCTCTCGGCCCGACTTGAAAGTTCTGAACGAGCAGCCACAGCAGCGCGGTGGCGCCCACGAGGCCGAGCGCGTACTTGTGCACGTCCTTCGGACTCGCCGGCTTCCCGAGCGACGTCTTGCCGCCGAACCTTTGCACGTCCACGTAGCGGGCGACGATCATTCCCACGGCCACGATCCAGTAGAGCGCATCTCGAATCGAGAAGGTCCACGGCTCGACGCGCAGGATCATCACCGCGAGCGCGATCAACGCGGTGAATCCGCCGATTCCCCAGATGAATTCCGCGAGGCAACCCGCCGAGGGGGCTGCGAGCTTCGCGTCTTGTGCGCCGACTCGGGTCGGCTTGCCGGACTCCGCCACGGAATCTCCTGACGCTCGTCGTCAGGATGGCGGCCCGACCATCCAGGAACCTGTGACGGAGCATCCGCCACACCCTTTCCGCAAACTCGAATCGCGATGATGACTGGAGATCGACGCGGGCGCAAGCGATTGCGGCGCGCCGCGACCGGACCTGCGAAAGCTCCGCTCGACCGGTCCACTGCGTTGCGGCTCTCTGGCCGAGCGCTCCGACATCGCGGCGCGAGAGAGGAGATCCGTCGAGGTTAGACTCGATCTCGTGCCAGCGATCCCTCCCGTGCCCGACCCACGCTCGTCGATCGAGCTCGTCGCTCGCTTGCAGAGCGGCGACGAAGGCGCGTGGCGCGAGCTCTACGCGCGATATCACGATCAGCTCCTGCTGACGATTCGCCTCCAGCTCGGCCGAGGACTGCGCCGGCACTTGCAGAGCGAGGACATCCTGCAGAGCGTCGCTCTCGAGGCCTTTCGCGAGCTCGGGGCATTCGAGTACCGCGGCGCGAAGAGCCTCGACCGATTCCTGCGGCAACTCGTCGTCAGCAAGATCCGCGACCGCGCGGACACGTTCGGTGCGCAGAAGCGCGCGGGCGACGTGCCGCTGGACGAGCGACGGGCGGCCGAGCTCGCGGCGCCGGACAGCGAGCTCCGTTACCACGACAACGATCGTTACGAGCGACTCGAGCGCTGCCTGAACGCGCTTCCGGAAGACCTGCGACGGATCCTCGTCCTGCGCAAGTTCGACGGCCTCAGCAGCCAGGAGATCGCGGAGCGCCTGGGAAGGAGCGATGACGCGGTGCGCAAGACGTACTCTCGTGCGCTCGCTCGGCTCTCTCTGCTCGTCGCGAACGAGAGCGCGAACGAGAAGTCGTGACGCAGGATCGGCTCGAGGCGTGGCTGAGCGAGTTCGTCGAGCGCCGCGAGCGCGGCGAATCGCTCACGCCGGAACAGTTCCTCGGCGAGCACGAAGAAGGAGGCGACGAGCTGCTCGCCGCGTTGCGCGGCCTGTGCGACTCGGAAGCACTCTTGCCGTCGGCCCCGCTCGACGCGCCGGAACGCATCGGACCGTACCGCATCCAGGGCGAGCTCGGCAGCGGCGGCATGGGACGCGTGTTCCGGTGCGTGCACGGCGATCGGCCGGACGAAGCGCTCGCGCTCAAGCTCCTGCACCTGCCGCTCGTGGATCAGGAGCGCGCGCTCGAGCGCTTCCGCCGCGAAGGGCAGGCGCTCGCGCGGATCTCGCATCCGTCCGTCGTCCGCGTGCACGCCGCGGGGCTGTTCGACCGCCGGCCGTACATCGCGATGGAGCGCGTCGACGGCACGAGCCTCGCCGAGTACGTCCGGCGAGCGCGGGAGCGATCGGGGTCGAGCGCCGGCGCGCCGTGGGAGCGGCTCGCGCTTCCGGGCGAAGGAAATCCGCTCGAGCGCGCCGTGCGCCTCGTCGCGCGGGTCGCGCGGGCCATCGCCTGCGCACACGCCGCGGGCGTGCTCCACCGCGACGTGAATCCGCGCAACGTGCTCGTGCGCGCCGACGGCGAGCCGGTGGTCATCGACTTCGGCCTGATGCGGTCGGAAGCGGAGCCGACGCTCACGGGCAGCGGCGACGTGCTCGGCACGCCGCAGTACATGTCGCCGGAGCAGGCGCGCGGCGAACGCCCCGACGAGCGCACCGACGTCTTCGGCGTGGGCTGCCTCTTGCGCGAGCTCCTGACGCTCGCGCCGCCGCGCGCGGAGGGCGGGACGATCTCGCTGCTGCGCTCCGCGGGAGCGCGGCCGATCGCTCGCTTGCGCGCGCTCTCGCGCGACGTGCCGCGCGAGCTCGCGGTCGTCTCCGACCGCGCGACGGCGTTCGGGTTGCGCTGGCGCACGAAGTCCGCGGCCGAGCTCGCCGACGATCTCGAAGCGTGGCTCGAGCGGCGGCCGATTCGAGCGCGCCCGCCGACGTGGGTCGAGCGCGCGCACGACACCTGGGCGGTGCGTCGCGTCGCGGTCACCGTGGGGGCGGTCGGCGTGCTCGCGCTCGCGGTCGCTTGGCTCGCCGTCGATCGTGGAGACGTCGTCGATCCGCGCGCTCTCTCGGCGCAACGGCTGAACGCGCTCGTCGTGGCGTGGCTCGACGGTGATCTCCCTAGCGCGCGGCGTCATTTCGACGAGTTCCGCGCCGGCGACCCCGAGTATCCCTTCGGCGAGTTCTTGGACGCGCTGTCGAGCGGCGCCCTCGAGCGAGAAGCGACGCACCCCGCGTCGCGCGCGATGATCGAAGGCGAGCGAGCGCGCCGCGCCGGTCGGCTCGACGAGGCCGCGACGAGGTTCGCGACCGCGAGCGACGTGTTCCCGGGGCAGTCGATCCCCGAGCTCTGGAGCGGCCTGGCCCTGCTCGAAGCCGGCGATCCGGGCGCCGCGCGCCAGAAGCTCGAGAACTCGGCCTTCCACTTCGGACAATCGCACCGCTTCCATCGCACGCTGTCCGAGATGTATCGCGCGCTCGGCGCGTTCGAGGACGCCGAGCGCGCTTCGCGGGCCGCGGATGCGCTGGCCCGCGAATGACGCTCAGGGCGGCATGATGATCGTCTGGTAGTCCTCGACTTCGCCGTAGCGCGCGATGCCGCACGCGCCGGAGAGCGAAGGATGCGAGAGGCAGGCGTCGTGCAAGCCGGCGTCCTCGCCGTAGTCCAGCCGCACGCGCAGGATCGTGAACCGCGGCGTCGGCACGACCGGCACGACGATGTCGCACGTGAACGGCAAGCTCGTTCCCGCCCACGTGTCGGGATTGAAAGCGAGCGTGTTGCCGCCGCCGATGTTGTTCGGTCCGACGCTCGGGCTCGAGCTCCCGGTGCCGAGCACCTTGTGCACGGTGAATCCCGTCATCGTGCCGTCGTCGACGAACATCCACGCATTCAGGAACACGCGGCGGCCGGGAATCTGCGTGTGCGGCGGCGGTGCGCCGTAGCGACCGCTGAACTTCATCTCCGGATTCACCGCGAGCGTGATCGTGACGGTCTTCACCTCGCCCGACATCACGGGCGAGGGGAAGACGAGCCCGTCGTCGTCGGGATTGGGCGGCGTTTCGCACGCCAGCTCTCCATCGACGGCCGCGCCGAGCCACTCGGTGCCGATCGTCTCGTGCCTCGCCATCGCGGCGCACACGGCGGGTGTCACGGAGCACCCGTACGACCCCTGGTCGGGCCGCGTCGTGCAGTCGAAGCCGTGCCGTGCGGCGGCGGCGCAGATCGCGCCGTTGAGCGGGCTCGTCGTCGGATCGCCGCTGCCGCCGAAGCCGGGCATGGCCGCGAGCGAGAACACCATGTCGACCGCGGTCTGCATGTCGGCCGGGTTCATCGCGATCGCGCCGAAGATCAGGTTCTCGGCGGTGACCGCGCCGACGGCCGCGCGCAGGTCCCACGCGAACCCCGCGAACGCGGCGCCGTGCTCGTGCACTTCGGGCGCGCCGCCCGACGCCGCGCACGTGTCGCAACCGTACTGCTGCGACCCGGTCGCGCCGCTTCCCAGCCAGTACGCCCGCGAGTAGTCGCGAACCCACGTGCCCACGCCGTAGAAGTCTTCGCCGATGAGCTCTTGGCTCGTCGCGAACATGGCGAGCGCGTCGCCGATGC
>CAZQHA010000038.1:0-15697 GCA_964592795.1 uncultured Planctomycetaceae bacterium
GCCGCAACGCGACGGCGGCGTCGGTGCGCATCGAGGTCGAGCGCAGCCTGAAGCGGCTCGGCATCGAGACGATCGACCTCGTGCAAGTGCACTGGCCCGACCTCAAGACGCCGATCTCCGACACGATGTGGGCGCTGACGGAGCTGCGCGCGCAGGGCAAGCTGCGCGAGATCGGCGTGTCGAACTTCACGGTCGCGATGCTGAAGGAGGCGCAGCGCGTCCTCGACGACGTGCCGCTCGCGAGCGATCAGCCGAAGTACAACCTCGTGTCGCGCGAGATCGAGCGCGAGATCCTGCCGTGGCTGAGGCAAGCCGAGGTCGGCTGCCTCGTGTACTCGCCGCTCGAGCAGGGCCTGCTCACGGGCAAAGTCGACGTGGCGCGGACGTTCGGGGCGGACGACGGACGCAAGGCGCGCGCAACGTTCACGCCGAAGAATCGCGAGCTCGTCAACGACGTGATCGCGCGCGTCGTGCGCCCGGTCGCGGAGGCGCACGACGCGACGGTGGGACAGGTCGTGCTCGCGTGGACCGTAGCGCAGCCGGGGATCACGAGCGCGCTCGCAGGTGCGCGCAACGTAGAGCAAGCTCGAGAGAACGCCGCGGCGGGGGATCTTGTGCTCAGTGCCGCGGAGATCGCGCGGATTCGCAGCGCCTTCGAGTCATTGAAGCTCGACCTGCCGGGCGGGCGCGGTGCCGGTGCGAAGATTCGCCGGCTCGTGAAGCGACTGATCGGTCGGTGAGCGCGCCGGTCTGTGACCGCACGGCTCCTCCAATTCACGGCTGCTTCTCGTATGCCCCCATGTCCACGAGTGCGCCGATGATCCGCGTCAGGAAATCGAGATCGAACGGCACCGGCTCGATCGTGATCGAATCGCCGTCGAGATCGAAGAAGTCGTTCGATACGAACGCGTTGTCGCCCGCGTCGATGCACGGCGAGCCGACACCAAGCCGGTAATCGTTGTCCTCGAGCGTCGCGAGCGTGTCGTCGAGTCCGTCGGGATCGACGAACAGCGGATCCATGTCGATGTTGCCCGCGCCCCAGACGAGGGACGATCCCGCCAAGAGGTGAACGGCCGCTTGGCCGCCCTGCGCGTCGCTACTTCGCACGGTCAACGCGCCGCCCAAGGCGGACAGTTGCGCGCCGAGCGGTGCCGTGTTGCCCCACATGACGCAGTTGTCGATGGTCGCAATCCTGCTGGATACGCCGCCGCCGTGACTCGTCGCCGTGTTGCCCACGACCGTGCAGTTGCGCAGCGTCTTCGGCGGACTCGAGGTTCCGGAATGATTGAAAATCACTCCGCCGCCGATGTCCGCCGTGTTGCCGGCGATGAGGCAGTGCTCGATCCGCACCGCGCGATCCGGCGAGGTCTGCGAGCCCACGGCGACGCCTCCACCTCGTGTCGCGGAGTTCGCGAGCACGATGCAGTGCGACATGCGCACTTCGTTGCCGTTCGATGGAATGAGCTCGACGGCGCCTCCGTTCGGTCCGCCGACGTTGCCGAAAAAGTAGCAGTCGACGATCTCCGCGGCGCCGACCGTCGGCGAGAACGCTGCGCGCAACCAGACCGCCCCGGCGCCGGTCGGGGAATGGTTCCCGATGAATCGACACCCGGCGATGCGCGAGTTCATGGAGGCGCCGTAGATCGCGCCGGCGACCTCGGCGGTGCAATTCTCGAACGTGCAGTTCTCGATCCGCGGGTCGCTACTGACGACGTAGATGCCACCGCCGAACGCTTCGCTCGGGAACGCCTTGCCGTTGCCGTTTCGGATCGTGAAGCCGGCGATGCGACACGGCGTGCTCTCCAAGCCCAGGACGGCGAACGCGATGCCCGCGTCCTCGAGATCGAGGATGCAGTTCGTTGGACCGTTCGCGCTCTCGACGTGCAACACGCGATTGGAGAGGTTGACGTTTCGATTCTGGGGCCCGGTGTACACACCATCGTGGACACGCACGATCTGGAAGTCGGGACTCGCGTCGACGCCTCGCTGAATCGTCTGGAACGGGTGAGCGGCGCTGCCGTCTCCGCCGCTCGGCGCGCTCGCATCGACGTGCGTGATCTGCGTGAACTCGCACTCGTCGGCCAAGTCGTTGCCGTTCGAGTCGGCGCTCGTTCCGTCGGTGAGATCGCAGTGGTCCCAGCTTCCGTTGCCGTTGCAGTCGGGCGCGATCATCGCGCAGTTGGCGACGAGGAAATGAACCGGACCCGATCGCACGACGCGCCCGTAGACGTCGACGACGATCGCTTGGCCGAAGAGAGGACGCATCGGCTGGGCTCCGATATCGAGCAACGGAACCTGCACCTTCAGCGTGCTGACGAACTCGGGGATCGTGCCGATCGGGCGGAGGTTGAAGCGCGCGTTCGGAGCGAGCAGGTCGTAGCCCAGCGCCGAGGGCGACAGAGTGAAACCTGGCGACATCGACGTGCCGAAGTAGACGCGGTCCCCCGGAGCTCCGCGGATCTCCAGCTCGACGAGGTTCGACTGCGACGTCACGAGCTCCGCGCTCAACAGCCGCGGCGTCTCTTGCAGCTCCGTGAGCGTGCCCGCTCCCGAGGAGGCTGCGCCTGAGACGCCGTCGGGGCCCCAGAACGACACGCCGCCCGCCCCGCCGCTGACCGGCGCTCCGAGGAGCTGCATGGCAGCGTTCGCTTCCACGATCACTCCAACGCCGCCGTCGCCTCCCGGTTCGCCGCCCGTCTTGATGTGCGCACCGCCGCCGTCGCCGCCTGTGACAGCTCCGCCAGACACGAACACCGAACGTGACAACACATGACACGCGGGTCCGCCGTCGCCTCCTGGGCCGCCGGATTCCACGGGCCCACCACCTCCGCCTCGGATCTCGCAATCGTAGAACGCCGGCGTCGAGTGAGCGGAGACGAGCGCGGATCCTCCATTTCCTCCCGGGCTGAACCAGCTCAGTCCGCCCATCCCGCCGAAGAGCCTGGAATTCGCGAACGTCACGGCGCGGCTGTCTTCGATCACCGCACCGGGCCCGCCGTCGAGGCGTTCGAGCGGATAGCGACTGCGCCCGTAGATGCCGCAGTCGTCCACGCGAACGTGGCCAAGGTTGTCGAGCACGTGGAGCGCCGGCGAAAAGATCGAGCTCGCGGAGATGCTGAGTCCCGAGAGCACGACGCGTTGGTCCATCGCGAGATTCGTGACGACCACCGGGCCGGCGCCGACGTTGTTCGTCCCGAGGCGCGCGATCCACAGCGACTTGCCGTCGACGGTGAACCCGGAATAGCTCCCGCCGCGCACGAGCACCACGTCGCCGTTCGCGGCCTCGTCGACGGCGGCCTGGATCGTGTTGAAGTCGCTCAGGCCGTCGGCGCCGACCGTGTGGACTTCGAGGGCGGGCGCGGGGCCCGCCATACCGAACGAAAAAAGGCCCACGAGGACGCAGTGCGTGTCGACGAGCTTCATGGCTCCATTACACGTCCAGTCGCAGCGTCTTGGTTCGACGAGGGTGTCGAAAACCCTGATCGGACCCGATCCGCGGTGCCGTACGGACCGATACGTAGACATCCGCACGGACCGCCGCGTTCGGCGACGGACCGGCCGCGGTCGATGCGCGACGACGCGCGAGAGCTCACTGTGCGCTCCGGAGTGTGCGTCAAGAGCTCGACGACGAGTTCGCGAGGCGTCGCCCTTCGATCGACACGCGCCACATGGACGGCGTCAGCGCAATTTCTGCGACGAGAGCAAGGTTGCTGCCGGTGCTCTCGTCGTCGCCGTCATTCCTCGCTGCAGGTGACGCGTTCGATCGCGGTGTGTGTGAGGGAGCGCTCACCGCCGGCCAACCCGTCAGGAGCTCGAGCGAGCAGAACGCGGCGAGGCCCCCTCGGAGTCTAGTTCGATTCGCAACAGCCGAATCCTTCAATACCTAGTCCTGGGGAGCCGAGGCAATTCACGCCGCCGTTCGTTCGCGACCTGCGGCTGCACGGCGGTGTTGTCACTCCGCGGGCACGCACTTCGCACCCTGCGGCGCTACTGCGGCCAGAAGATGTCGATCCCGTTCGACATGTTCGCTGTCGCCGGGGTGCAGAAGTTCGGCGCCGCATTGCGGTAGTAGAGCTGGTAGTACGCGTGCTGATTCGGCACTTGCGCGGTTGCCTGAGTCACAGGGCGCGTCTGGGCCGTGTTCGGATACGTCCAGCTTCCGAATGGTGCGCCGTTCGTTCCCGCGTTGTGACCGCCGAAACGGATGATCTGGCCGCCGGCGCAACGGATCCCGTCGCCGACCGCGACGCCATCGGTCTCGGTCGCGTTGCCCTTGATCAGCAGCGCGAACGCCGCGTAGTTCGGGCCGACTTTCCCCGTGAACGCGATCGAGTCGGGCGTCGTGTCGCCCGCGACCATCAACTTCGCGCCGTCGAGGCTGAAGGAGTTCGCGCAACCGGCGTCGGGCGCGCCGCTCGGATCCGGCACGACGTTCGGTGGAACGCACGGACACGCAGTGGTGAGCGAGCCGTCGCCGAAACAGAACGCTTCACCCGGCGGGAAGTAGAGCGACTCGAGATTCTGGAACTGAGCCGCGAAGAGGCCTGCGGTCCCATTCGAGAAACCGATGCCGAGCACGGTCAGACCCGAGTTCGTCAACGACGTGGAGATCGGCGCGTTGCTCACGCTTCCGTCGATGGAGGCGATCCCCGCGCCGATCGCCGTCCTGTATTGATTCAGGCTGACTTCGAATTGGGCGCCGGGGAGGGCGATCGGGAACACGCCGTCTTGAGGAGACCAACCGTAGACGGCGCTCTGATTGTTGCCGTCGAAGACGAAGCACTCGAACACCACCTGATCGAGGTCGTTGATGGCGACCGACTCGATCTCCGCCAGATCGTAGGAGGCGGGAAGACCGGGGAGCGGGCCCGACTTGTTCATCAGGATCGGCGTGATCACGCCGGACTCGTACACCCACAGACCCTTGGTCGGGCATGTGTCGGCGCAGCTCCGCATCACTTCGCTTTCGAAGAGAATCGTCCCGTTGTTGTTCATCCCCATCGGGAATGGAGCGACGAACGTCGCGCCGGATCCGGCGCCGGGCGCGGCCATTCCTTGGTGCGCGATTCTGGTGAGCACGCCCTGGCTCACGCGGTACAGCGCGTTCTCTCGGAAGCCCGAAGGTCCAGCGACCATCGTCTTGAACGCGACGTCTCCGACGTCGTTCAGCACGAACTCTCCATTGCCGATGAACTCTAGGTTCACGTTCGCGGCGTAGCCGGCGGCCTGATCGCCGCTCTTTACGACGAGCTGCACTGCTCCCGGCGTTCCTCGCCACAGCCCCGTGTCGTCGGACGAGCTGTAGTTGAATCCGGTCGAAGAATCGAGCTCGCCCTGGAACAGCGTCGTTCCGAGATCATTGACGATCGGTGGCCACGACAAGCCGACGAAGTTCGCGGAAGTGCCGGGCGCAGCGGTCGTGGTCTTCGCGAGCACCGCGGATCCGGAGCTCCGGTTCCAATCCCAGATCCCGGTGAGCAGATGCGAACCGGAGAGTTGCACCGCGCCGGAATAGACGACGTGTCCGGTGTTGCTGACGCGCGGCGGCGCGAGAGAGCTGAACACGGCTCCCGACGGCGTATCGACCGGTTGGTTCCCCGTTCGCGCGACCAAGTCGGTCGCTGTCAGGTCGCGGTACCAGATCCCCATGCGATTGGAGATGTCGACCCCCGGCCCTTCGAGCGGCGAGCGGAACACGACCTGTCCGTTCGACGCATTCCCGTGACTGTTGAACGCCGGGAAGCTGTTCAGGGAGAACAGGATGCCGTTCGCGAGCCCGGGCGCCTGATCGCCGGCCTTGTACAGGAGCTGAATCGCTCCATTGCGCCACAGCGAGAGCGAGTTCAATCCGCCGTTGATGTCCGCGTGGATGAACGCGTCCCCTGAAGACGAAACCGTCGGCACGTGCGCCAACGTGTAGGTGTTACCGTCCGGCAGACCCGGGACGGGCTCGGGCGGATAGATCACGCGCGTGAGAGTAACGGGTTCTCCAGTCACGCCGCCGGCTGGAACCGTGAGCCTCGCCTGCGCGCTCGTGATCGAACCGAGCGAGTTGGTCACCACGCAGTCGTAGATGCCCTCATTGCTGAACGACCAGCCGAAGATCGTCAGCGTAGGCGTCGTGGCGCCCTCGATGATCGAGCTGCCTCCATCGCTGACGTTCGTGCCGTAGCGCCGCCATTGGTACGTGACGGGCGCGGTCGCATCGGCCACGATGGTGAAAACAACGTTTTCTTGGAACACCGCGTCTTGATCGACGGGTTGCTGCACGATGACCGGCGCAGTGCAGGGTACACCCCACTTGGCGAAGTACTCAGATGCCTTGCCTCCCGCCTTGCTGATCGAACCACCTACGAACAGGCGCTCTCCGCTGCCGTCGTTGAATCCGCAGATGGATCTTGCAGTGTCATTGCTGAATCCATGAGGCTCGAGACCAGTGCCGAGCGCGGACCAGTCCGATCCATTCCACTTCGCCACGTAGTTCGCGGAGAACCCCTGACCGCCGGTGAGCCCGCCGCCCACGTAGAGAGCGTTGCTGCCTCCGACGTTCGCAACTGCGAGGCTTCGCACCCATCCGTTCACGCCTCCTCCGATGCCCGCGGTGCCGCCCAGTCGTGCCCAAGTCGTGCCGTTCCAGCGAGCGACGTTCCGCGCGCTCACGCCGCCGGCGAAGGTGAACGTGCCGCCCGCGTAGAGCTCGGGTCCGCCGCCTGCATCGAAGACTTCGAGCGCCTCAACGAATCCGTTGATCGTCCCGATCGAAGACCAACTCGTGCCATTCCATCGCGCGATGTGGTTGGCAGCGATTCCTCCGGCCATCGTGAAGCCGCCGGCGGCGTAGAGCTGCGGTCCCGTGCCGTCGTCGTAGACCGCGAGAGCTTCGATATCGTCGTTCGTGCCCATCCCGAGTGCGGACCAAGACGTCCCATCCCACTTCGCGATCCGGTTCGCGGCGACGCCCCCAGCGGTGATGAAGGCTCCTCCGACGTACAACGCATCGCCGGATCCATCGTCGAAGACGGCGAGTGCTTTCGCCGGATTGCTCAACCCGCCGATGCCCGACCAGCTCGTTCCGTTCCAACGCGCGATGTAGTCCACGCTCGTCGCGCCCGACTGAAGCATGTAGCCCGTGGCATAGAGATCAGCTCCCGAGCCGTCGTCGTATGCGGCGAGCGCGAGAGGGAAGGAATTGAAACCGGATCCGACGGGTGCCCACGTCGAGCCGTCCCAGCTCGCGACGTGATTGACTGTCGTTCCACCGGCGGTGGTGAATCCCCCTCCGACGAACAGGCGCGGCCCGGCGCCGTCGTCGAACACCGTCATGCAGTCGGCCATGCCGTTGAGTCCGTTCCCCGTCGGACCGAAGCCATACGCCCAATCCATGCATTGAGCTCGCACGTCACCCGTCATTGGGGCGCCGAACGATGCGGCGATGAGGAGCAAAGTGCGACTGACTGTGCGCGAGATCCGAATCACGGGGAGCCTCCTACGGATAAGGAAATGATTTCGACAATTCTACGTGTGATGCAGCGGAGCGGGCGGGACTTCCACGCTGGCGAGTCGATCAATCGACTCGGTCGCACCCGACGCGAGCAGGGGATGTCCGATGGGATCCGGACTACACGAAGTACAGAAACGTCACGACCACGAACACCGGCACCAGCACGCACACCGACCACGCCATGTACCCGAAAAACGTCGGCATCTTGACGCCGTCCTGCTCCGCGATCGCCTTCACCATGAAGTTCGGGCCGTTTCCGATGTACGTCATCGCGCCCATCATCACGGCGCCGCACGAGATCGCGGCGAGGACGAGCGCGTTTTCCGGCGCGGAGCCCAAGAAGTCGGCGAGATAACGAGGGCTGTCGAGGCTCACCCCCGCCTGTCCCGCCGCCGCCGCCGCGAACGCGAGATACGTCGGCGCGTTGTCGAGGAAGCTCGAAAGCGCCCCCGTGGCCCAGAAGTACTGCCAAGGCTCGCGGACACCGAGCTCTCCGCCGTGCGCGTTCAAGATCGCGACCGGCGCGATCATCGTCGCGAAGATGCCCGCGAACAGCACCGCGACCTCGATGATCGGCGAGAAGCTGAACCGATTCGCGGCGCGTACGCTCGGTCGCGTCGTCGCGTAGGCGACGCCCGCGAGCCCGAGCATCACGGCTTCCTGCACGCCGAACGGCCAGCTTCCGCCGCCTGTGCCGAATCCTCGTCCTCGCGCGACGATCGCGGCCACCACGCCGACGAGCCACAGGATGTTGAGGCCGCCGTCGAGTCCCATGCGTTCGTGTCTGAGCGCGTCCTCGAGCTGCGCGCCCGGACGATGGCGTTCCTCGCGGTTGAGCACGAACGAATCGAGGAAGTGGAAGGCGACGAGCAGCACGCCGACCACCACGAGCCACTCCTTCCACAGCTCGAGCGTCCACTCGAACGGCACGCCCTTCAGGAAGCCCAGGAAGAGCGGCGGATCGCCGAGCGGCGTCAAGAGTCCTCCGCAGTTCGACACGATGAAGATGAAGAAGACGACGATGTGCACCTTGCGGTCCCGCGTGCGATTCGCGCGGAGGAGCGGGCGGATCAGCACCATCGACGCGCCGGTGGTGCCGATCAGGTTGGCGACCACGGCACCGATCGCGAGGAGGACGGTGTTCGACAGCGGCGAGCCGGCCAGCGACCCGCGGAGGTAGATCCCGCCCGACACCACGTACAGAGCGAACAAGAGCGTGATGAACGAGACGTAGTCGATCGCCGCCTCGATCAACGCGTGCTCGCCGGCATCGCCGTACCCGCGCACGAGGTAGATCGCGAACGGGATCCCCAGCACCGCGCTGACGATCGCCCGGTTCTTGTTGTGCTCCCACCAGTGCGGCGCGGCGAGCGGCAGGACCGCGATCGACGCGAGCATCGAGACGAACGGCAACGCCGACTACATCGGCAGGGCGTGTCCGAGCGTCCCCGCTTGCGCGGCCGCCTCCATCGGCATCGAGGTCATCGCGAGCATCTCGTCACGAGCGTGCGACAGATGCTAGGGAGCTCGCTCGCGCCGATCCCACACTTTCACGACTTCCGCGAAAAGGTTCGACGATTCCGTTCGCAGCGCCGAACGCTACGTTATTGCCGATGTCCAGCTCGAACCGCCCGCCGCTCGTCTCGTGCAGTCCCTGGGCGCTCCTCGTCGTCATTCTCTTCGTCGCGGCGTATTTCGCCTGGCAGCTGCTCGCTCCGCGTCTGCGCAGCGTCAACGATCCGCGGGCCGAGCCGCGCCCCGTCGCGGCCCGCGGCGACCTGGCCGAGGACGAGAAGGCGACGATCGAGCTCTTCCGCGCCGCGTCGCCGTCCGTCGTCCACATCGTGACCTGGGAACGCCGGCTCGCGCGCGATCGTTACCGTCTGCGCGCGGTCGAGATCCCCCAAGGCAGCGGGTCGGGCTTCATCTGGGACGAGCGCGGCTACATCGTCACGAACTACCACGTGATCCAGGACGCGACGCGCGCGCTGGTGTCGCTCGACGACCGCTCGCAGGCGGAGGCGTCGCTCGTCGGCGTCGATCCCGAGTACGACATCGCCGTCCTGAAGATCGAATCGCCGCGGGGCGACCTGACGCCGATCCCGCTCGGCAGCTCCGACGACCTGCTCGTCGGACAGAAGGTGTTCGCGATCGGCAACCCGTTCGGCCTCGATCACACGTTGACGACCGGCGTCATCAGCGGCCTCGACCGCGAGATCGGCACGAACGCGGGCGGTGCGATCCGCGGAGTGATCCAGACCGACGCGGCGATCAATCCGGGCAACTCGGGCGGGCCGCTCCTCGACAGCGCGGGACGTCTGATCGGCATGAACACGGCGATCGCCGGGATCACGGGCGCGAACGTCGGCGTCGGCTTCGCGGTGCCGGTCGGTTCGATCAATCGCATCGTGCCGTCGCTGATCCGCTACGGCCGCTGGCAGCCGCCGCCCCTCGGCGTCAAGTTCGCGTCGAGCCGGGTGGCGTCGCTCCTCGGAGTGCCGGGTCTCGTGATCGACACGGTGTACCCGTCGAGCGCGGCCGAGCGCGCGGGGCTGCGTCCGCTCGAGATCACCGACGAATCGGTACGCGCGGACGTGCTCGTGTCGGTCGACGGCCGCGAAGTGCGCACGCCGGACGACGTGCTCGAGATCCTGGCGGAGCATCGGCCCGGCGATCGGCTCAGGCTCGGCGTCGTACGCGACGGAGCGGAGATCACCGTTCAGGTGACCCTGCAGGAGCGTTGACGCGCGTCAGTCGCCGTCTTCCTCGCCGATGTAGCCGAGCTCCTTCAGCCGCTCGATGGTCGCGGGGTCGAGCGGCTCGGATTGCGTCGACTTGACGGCGATCTTCGCCTTGCACGCGCCGGCGTTCAGCGCCTTCCTCACGGCATCGCCGACGTGCTCGGCGTCCAGCGCGCGCAGCTCGTTGGGATCGGCGCGCAGGTCGAACAGCTCCCGGCTGTCGTCCGATCCCTCGATCGACTTGTAGCGCGGACCGATCGCGGCGTAGAGCTCGCGCAGATAGCGATCGAGCTGGCCGTTCGCCTTCGCCTCCGGCGAGAACGTGTCCATCGTCATCACCGGCAGGTCCTGCCAGGCGCACAGCTGCCGGTCCGCGGGAAGCTCGCCGCGCAGATCGATCCCGTCGCAGCTCGATTCGACCGGTGCGCCCGCGGCTTCCATCACGGTCGGGTAGACGTCGGTGATCTGCACGAGCCGCTGCTCGACCGCGCCGGGCGCGAAGCCCGGCCCGCGCGCGAGGCACACGATGCGCAAGTTGCTGTCGTACAGGTTGAAGATGTGCGTCAGGTGATCGTGGTCGCCGATGTTCTCGCCGTGATCCGACACGATGAAGACGAGCGTCTCCTTCGGATCGCTGTTCGCGTCGACCATCTCCATCAGCTGTCGCGTGATGTCGTCGACGAGGAGCAGCTCGCCTTCGTAGAGCGCGCGCAGCTGGTTCCACTCCTCCGCGCTCAGCGCGTCGGTCGTCGAGTAGTGCCGATTGACGAGCGCGACCGGCCGCGGATCGGAGAAGAGGCGCGCGAGCGCCTCGTCGTACGCCTCGCGCGAGGGCAGGAACGGCTCGGCGAACTCCCACGGCGGGATGTACGGCATGTGCGGCTCGATCAGGTTGACGAACGCGAAGAACGGCTTGTCCTTCTGGCGCGTCTTCTGGAACCAATCGCGCATCGCCGCGACGGTCTTGTGCTCGACGCCGTCGGTCGCGGCGAACGGCGTGCGCGTGTCCTCGTTCTCGACGAAGTGCTCGAAGCCGCGCGCGAGGCCCGTGTGACGCGCGACCCACGGGTTGTTGCTGAAGCCCGCGGTCTGGTAGCCCTCTACGACGAGCTTCTCCGCCATCATCGGCATCGAGTCGGCGATCTTGCGTGTCACCTGCGTCGCCCCGTGCACTTGCGGGCGCCGTCCACAGAACATCGACGCGTGCGACGGCAAGGTCCAATTCGAGACGGAGTACGCCCGGTCGTAGCGCGTGCCTTCCTTGGCGAACTTCTCGAGGTAGGGCGACGTCGGACGCGGATGACCGTACGCCGAGAGATAATCCGGCCGCGCCGTGTCGAGCACGATCACGACGATGTTCGGCTGCGATTTCGAGCACGCGCACGTGAGCGCGAGCGCCAATGCGCCGACGATTCGATGCCACTTGCCTGCCATGGGGCGGAGTCTACAAGGGCTTGCGCGCGATCACGAGATGGTTGTTCGGCTCCTCGGAGAGGTCGCCGAGCGCGAGCACGAGGCACAGCGGGATGCTCACAAGTGCGTAGAGCGCCATGAAGGGAAACAGCGCGAAGAAGAAGAGGTTCCGCGCGTTCTTCGGCGACGTCATCCCGGAGACGCGCGCGGCCTGCAGGAAGAAGAACAGGAAGTGCGACGCCGCCGACGACCACACGCCGCCCAGCGGTCGGATCTCGATCTCCTGCAGCCCCGCGCGATCGAGCGCGGCTTCGATCCAGTAGCGCGAGTAGTTCGCGTAGTAGTGCGGGGCGAGGTGCGTCGTCGACGTCTGCGGGACGAGCATCACGAGCGCGCCGCCGGGGCGCAGCACGCGCGACATCTCCTCGACCATGCGGATCGGCTCGAAGACGTGCTCCAGCACCTGCACGTTGAGCACGGCGTCGAAGCGCCCATCCGGGAAGTCCATCGCGCAGCCGTCGCCGTGGACGACGGTCACACGTGAATCGCCCGGATCGAGCATGCGCTCGGGGTCCGCCTCGAGCGTCGTCCAGCGGTCGAACGCGACGCGCTCGCGCTGCGCCGTCAGGAAGAAGTCCCAGCCGCCGACGTCGAGCACCTCGCCGCGGCAGTGGGCGCGCAGCGCATCGAACAGCGCGCGCGAACGCAGATCCCGAGCCCAGTAAAGGAAGCGCAGCAGCGGGCTCTTTTGCTTCACGTCACCGGAAGTCTTGGACCGCCGCGATCACTTGGCCTTGCTCGTGCGCCGTCAATCGATTGTGGAACGGCAACCGCAGGAGGCGCGCGGAGATGTCCTCCGTCACCGGACAATCGCCCTCCTTGCCGCCGAGCTTCTTGCCCATCTCGGAGATGTTGAGGGGCAAGTAGTGGAACACGGCCGCGATCCCGCGCTGCTCGAGGTGGTGGATCAGCGCCTCGCGCTGCGCCGTCGACGCGAGCAGCACGTAGAACATGTGGTAGCTCTGCTCGCAGTGCGCCGGCACCGTCGGCAGCGTCGCGCCGGTCGACTTGGCCCACGCGGCGAGCTCCGCCGCGTACCGATTCCAGATCGCCTTGCGCTGCGATTGGATCTGCTCGCGCGCTTCGAGCTGCGCCAGGAGATACGCCGCGAGGATGTCGGACGGCAGGTAGCTCGATCCGACGTCGACCCACGTGTACTTGTGCACTTGCCCGCGCAGGAAGCGGCTGCGATTCGTCCCCTTCTCGCGCAGGATCTCGGCGCGCTCGACGAGGCGCGCGTCGTTGATGAGGAGCGCGCCGCCCTCGCCGCAGGTGAAGTTCTTCGTCTCGTGGAAGCTCTGGGTGCCGAGCGCGCCGATCGTGCCGAGGTACCGGCCGCGGTACTTCGCGTAGAGGCCGTGCGCGTTGTCTTCGATCACCATCAGGCCGTGCTTGGCGGCCAGCGCGAGGATCGGGTCCATCTCGCACGCGACGCCGGCGTAGTGCAGCGGAACGACCGCCTTCGTGCGCGGCGTGATGTGTCGCGCGAGCGCCTTCTCGTCGAGGTTCAGCGTGTCCGGCCGCACGTCGGCAAAGACAGGCGTCGCGCCGTGCACGACGAAGGCGTTGACGGTCGTGACGAACGCGAACGACGGCACGATGACCTCGTCGCCGGGCTTCAGGTCGAGGAGCAGCGCCGACATCTCGAGCGCGTGCGTGCAGTTCGTCGTCAGCAAGACCCTCGGCACGCCGAGCGACTTCTCGAGCAGCGCGTGGCACTGCTTCGTGAAATGTCCGTCGCCGGAGAGGCCACCGCGCTCGATTGCCTCCGCTATGTACGTGAGCTCCTTGTACGGCGGGGGGCCTGCGGGCGCGGCTCGATTGAACGGGATCGTGTACTTCATCGCTTGCGGAACACGAAGAGCTTCTGGGTGCCGTAGTCGCCGGCGGGAGGAAGCTGCGCGAACCAGCGATTCCACTCCATCGTCGGGTCCGCGACATCCTGCTTCGATCCGAGGGCCCGGATCAAGAGCGGCTTCAGCACTCTCGATCCGACGTAGTACGTGCTCGCGAAGTTCGAGAGCTCGACGAGCTCCAGGTCGGGCGCGACCGTCTCGATCACCTGGTCCTGGTCGACGTAGCGGTTGAACGGCGGCATCGGGATCGGGGCCAGGTCCCACTCCGCGCGCAGCTTGTTGAGCCGCAGCCAGCCCTGCGTCGTCGCTTCCGAGAGCAGGAGCATCCCGCCGGGCTTCAGCACGCGGCAGCACTCGCGCAGCGCCGCGCGCTGGCGCGCCCAGTCCGACAGGTTGATCACGACGCGGATGACGACGAGCTTGTTGTACGCGTCGTCCTTCTCGTCGAGCTTCGTGATGTCGCCGACCGCGAACTCGACGCGCCGCTTGAGGACGTCCGGCAGACCGAGCGCGCGCTTCTTCGCCTCCTCGATCATCTCGGGGATGTAGTCGATGCCGCGCACCTGCACGCGCCGGTTCATCGCCCAGTGGACGCTCGACCAGCCGTTCGCGCACCCGATGTCGAGCACGTGGTCGCCGTCGTTCAATCGCGCGATCACGTTCTTCACCTCGGCCTCGATCACCGGCGTGTCGGACCAGGACGCGGCCGGAGATTGGCCGTGGAGTCGCGCTTGCTCGGTCCAGTACTTCCGAACCGCCTCGGGATCGAAGGCGTCGCTCATGGGGTCGTGGTCCTCACGGCGTAGGTAGGGCGGTCCATCATCCGGAAGTGCATGCGCGCCAGGTACTCGCCGATGATGCCGAGCGCGAAGAGCTGGGCTCCCGAGAAGATCGCGATGATCGACGCGAGGAACGGGAAGCCCTGCACCGGGTTGCCGTCGCGCACGTACCGGATGAGGACGTACGCGAGCACGCCGATGCCGAACAGCGTGAACGCGAACCCGACGACGCTCGCGATCTGCAGCGGGAACGTGCTGAAGCCCGTCATCATGTTCATCGCGTGCGTGATCAGCTTGCGCACGGTGTAGTTCGAGGCCCCGATCTTGCGCGGGTCGTGGCGCACGGAGATCGCCTTGAAGCGGGTCGTGCTCCACGTGAGCAGCACGTCGATCGACACGAACTGCCCGCGGTAGTCCGCGAAGCCGTCGCGCAGCTGCGTGCGGAAGACGCGCAGCGCGCTGACGCTGCGCGCGGTCTGTGCGCTCATCGCCTTCTGCAGGGCGAACTTCGTGATCTGCGACGCGAGGTTGCGCATGAAGCCGTGCTGCTCCGCTTGAGGCGTGCCGTACACGACGTCGCTCGCCTCGTCGAGCGCGCCGACGAGTCGCGGCAGCTCCTCCGGCGGATGCTGCAGGTCGTCGTCCATCGTGACGACGAGCTCGTGCTTCGCTTCGCGGATGCCGCACAAGACGGCGTTGTGCTGGCCGTAGTTGCGCATCAGGTGGATGCCGCGCACCCACGCCCGCTCGCGCGCGATCGATTCGATCACCGACCAGCTCTGATCGCGGCTGCAGTCGTTGACGAAGACGAGCTCGTGGCTCGACGCGATCGACTTCAGCACCGGCTCGAGCCGCTCGACCAGCGGACGCAGGAGCGCCTCGCTGTTGTAGACCGGGATCACGACCGAGATCGACGGCGAGCGCGAGCTCATGGGAAGGTGAGCCGCCGCCGACTACTCGCCGTCGGTGTATCCAAGTCCGTGGAGCCCCTTGAGCGACGCCGCGTCCATCTCGATGCCCTTGTGCGGCTGGATCGCGTTCGTCTCGAGGAACGCACGGTACTTCTCGGTGAGCTGACGCGCGACCATCGGCTGGGCGCCGGCGATGTCGTTCAGCTCGCCGGGGTCGACGACGATGTCGTACATGCGCACCGGCTCTTGGTGCGCGGCGATCAGGTGATAGCGGCCGTCGCTGATGCCGCGCCAGTACGCAGGTCCGTCGAGCGCGCCCATGCTCTGCGGCATGATCCGGCCGGCCGGGAGTCGCTCCGTGAAGAGCGACGTGCCGCGCGCGGGGACGTGCGTCAACCCGAACGCGTCGATGAACGTGGGCCACAGGTCGAGGTGC